>JAAYLU010000018.1 GCA_012521675.1 Synergistaceae bacterium
CCATATAACCCCGTGGAGTAAAGGCGGCAGGACGACCGCCGCAAACTGTCAAATGCTTTGCGCAGATTGTAACAGGCGCAAGAGTGATGTTTAATGCGAGTATCGCGGCTTATCTTTAAGTATCGTTTAGCAGATTTAAGCGACAAACAAGCGACAAAACGGAAGTCGAACACGGCATAAACCCAGTAATATCAAGGGTTTGTGCCGTGTTTTATATAGTCTTTTTCAAAGGACGGTCCGACGGTGACGAACACCATCTTATGGGGGTCGGGTTCCGCCGTGGGACAGGTTTTTGTGGAACCGGGCCGCACACTGAAAATCATCTATTCCATAGTCGATACCGTCATTTTTCCAGGCGAGGGCAACACAGACGCCGATCCCAAGCTCGGCCCGCTGGCGGACAACGGCGGCCCGACACAGACCTGCGCCCTGCTCGAGGGCAGCTCCGCCATAGACAGCGGAACTAATACGGGCGCGCCGTCAACCGACCAGCGCGGCGTCTCCCGTCCGCAGGGGTTAGGATACGACATCGGCGCCTACGAGAAAGAGCAGGCCCCCGTTCCCCCGAAGCCCGGCTCATCGGGCGGTGGCGGCTGCGCGGCGGATCCCTTCTCCCCCTGGGCGCTGGCCCTCTTCGCGCCCCTGGCTCCGCTAGCGTGGAGAAGACGGCCAGGCACAGCACTTTGATGACATCCCGTACGGGTTCCGTCTTCTCGTGGATTGTGGACTGTTGAACCGCACAAGGCACGCGTAAGCGTGATCGTCGTATTTTTGCCTATGTCATAGGGTGCTGATCGGTTCCGTTCTTGTCCAAAGTGGATTTAAGGGGATCCTATTTCCTACCCCCGCTTCCGGTTTTCATGTTATCATACGCATGGAGAGTATGTATGAGGGAGGGAATCTTTCTCTATGGGGAGAGTTACAGCCGTCTGCACAAGCTCCGTTCGTCAGGAGCCGAAGGTGGTGGTGGACTCGATTCGCCTGATCGAGGGCGGAGTCGAGGGTGATTCGCATTTTGGATTGACGGAGAGGGAGGTAAGCCTGCTGCGCGCCGAGGACATACGGGAAGCGGAACTTGAAGCAGGGTTCCCCTTTCCCGCGGGATCGTTGGCAGAAAACCTGATCGTCGAAGGGCTGCCCCCGGACCTGGCTCCGGGCGCCAGGATCGCGCTGGGCGAGTCCGCGGTTCTTGAGGTTGTGGAGAAGGGGAAGAAGCCTGGAGAGCCGCATTCATACGATTACCGTGGGTGGTGTCTTCTGCCGACGGTCGGCTTTTTCCTTCGCGTAATTAAAGAGGGTGGAGTTTCCACCGGAGACGAGGTCGTGCTTCTACGAGGCCGTCATGCCGGTACCGCCGAGAGGCGTCCGACAATATAGAAACCTAGATCAAAAGGAGGATCAACCATGAGAATCGATATCAACAAGACTGGGAACAGCGCCAGGGTCGGCGTCAGCGGCAGCATGTACGTCGAGGATTCGGCGGAGGTAAGAGAGAGGCTGATCGCCCTTCTCGAAGAGGGAGTGTCGAACCTGACTCTCGACCTGCACAACCTCGATTATATCGACAGCTCCGGGCTCGGAGTCCTTATCTCCATCCACAAGAGGTGCCTTCAGAAGGGCGGCAAAATGAGCGTGACGGGCCTTCGCGGGATGGTGGAGGAGCTTTTCAAGCTGACAAGGCTGGACCTGGTTTTCGAGGTTCACTAATCTTATTCTATCTTGAATTCAACTTTCCATGCTGGAGGGGCGGCGCCGGTCATGAGCGCCGTCTTTCACTAATCGCCGGGATCGGAGAAGGAGAACCCTTCGCGCAGCAGGGAGAGACAGATGTCCGTTATCTCCGGGTCGAACAGCTGTCCACGTCCTTCTTCTAACTCCTGCAAGACGCTCTCCCTTGAAAGCGCGGGGCGGTAGGGGCGATGGTTGAGCATGGCCTCGACTGAGTCGGCCAGCCCGATGATCCGCGCAGCGGGGGGTATGCGGTCACCGGCGAGCCCGTCCGGATAGCCGCTGCCGTCCATCCGTTCGTGGTGATGCAGTACCGCCGAGGAGATCACGTCGGGGAACCCCTCCTTGACCAGCAGGTCTCCGCCGATGGTGCAGTGCTCCTGCATGAGCCGCCTGTCGACCGGGCGAAGCGGCCCCGGTATGCTTAAAATCTCCGACGGTATCCCCATCATTCCAACGTCGTGCAACAGCGAAGCCGTGACAAGCTCGTCCACCTTCGATGGGGGCATGCCCAGCCCGGCGCCGATCTCCGCCGCCAGCTTGGCCGTGCCTCGCTGGTTCTTGCCGGTATAGGAGTCCTTCATCTCTACGAGTGCGGTGGTCAGGCTTATCGTCCTGATCCTCTCCGCCTCCATCTCGGTCAGGGAGTGCGCCAACAGCTCTTGTACAGAGATCTGCTCCTCTTGATCCCTCAGGATAAGTATGCCCGACTCGCGGCCGGCGTCGAGGACCACTTGGAAGGACGCCTCGAAGCGGCGCGGACCGTTTGTGGAGTTCAGCGAGAGCACGGCGCGGCTCTCATGGTTTCGGGGCTTGGGGAAGAGCTCCTTGAGCGATACAGGCCTGCCGCCTGCGGTCGCGAGGCAGTCGCTGAGTCTCTCTCCGCCCGGGACGCCGGACTGGGCCATCAGGTTCATCGCCGCCATGTTGCAGAACTCCAGATGCTCCTCCGGCAGGGTCACCAAGATGATGGCGTCCCCCGCATGGTCCAGAAGCGTCCTCATGCGCTCCAGCTCGGAGAGGCGCCTCTTAAGCTCCGGGTAGTGGCTCTTCTTCCCCGACTTTGCACCCAGCCCCATCAGGGCGAGGAGCTGCGCGTCATCCCCCTCAATAGGCATTCCGTAAAAGCGACTCCAGATCGTTCTCTGTCAGCGGAAGTGGGTTGGTGACCATGCACGGATCTTCCGCGGCGGATTTGGCCAGCAGCGGCAGCTGCTCGAGCGACAGCCCGAGCTCGCGCAGCCTGCCCGGTACGCCTGCGTTCGACCTGAGGTCGTCGAGTCGATTCAGCAGCTCGTCAAGGGGGTCGGTAGCCGTCTCTCCCCCTCCCAAGGCTCTCAGGATCTCGACGAAGCGCCCGGGGGCGGCGGTGTAGTTTCTCTCCACCCCGTAGCGGAGCAGGAGGGAATTGCACTCTCCGTGAGGGAGGTCCAGCAGCCCTCCAAGGCTGTGGGAGAGAGCGTGCACCACGCCGAGTCCCGCGTTTGAGAAGGCCAGCCCCGCATGCATGCTGGCCAAGGTCATGCCGGTCCTGCAGGCCATGTCGGACAGATCGTCGAGTACCCTCGGAAGATGCTCGACTACCAGGCGGATAGCGTGCAGCGCGTGCAGGTCGGTCAGATTGGAGGAAGCTCTTGATACGTACGCCTCGACAGCGTGAGTCAGGGCATCCAGCCCCGTGGCGGCCGTAAGACCCCTGTCCATCGTGACCGTGATCCGGGGGTCGGTAAGAGAGAGGTCGGGGACCATCGACTTGCTGATTATCGCGCACTTGACCTTGGTGTCGTCGTCCTTGATGATGGAGAACTGCGAGACATCGGCGGCGCTTCCCGAGGTAGACGGGATGCAGATCACCGGGGGAGAGGGATTGGGAATACGGTCTATCCCGACGAACTCCAGAACGTGGCTGCCGTTTGCGTGCACTGCGGCGATCGCCTTGGCGCAGTCCATCGGGCTGCCGCCGCCGAGCGCCAGGACCAGGTCGCAATCCTCCTCGTCATAGACCTCCGCCCCGCTCATCACCATGGAGACGGTCGGGTTGGGGCGAATGTCGGAGAAGACCACGCAGTCGAGCCTTTCCTGGCGCAGGTTTTCCACAACGCGGTCAAGCCACCCGGCCTCGATTAAACCAGGGTCGGTGGCAATGAAGACTCTAGTTCCTCCCAGATTATGTGCGTACTGCCCCGCATACTCCATGGCACCTTCGCCGAAGAGGATCTCTGGAGCCACGAACTTCCTCAGAGCAAAGCCACCCAACATATCACCCCCCAGAATTGAAAAAAGGTCGGGCGGGGAATCCCCCGCCCTTCAGTCTAGCATAAATGCATCACAATTGGAAAAGTAGAGTAGATGGGTTACCAGCGCAGTATGGTCGTCCCCCAGGAGAAGCCCACTCCGAAGCCGACGACCATGACCCTGTCCCCCGGGCGCAGCCTGCCCTCGTCCGCGGCGTCGCGAAGTGCTATCGGAATGGTGGCGCTCACGGTGTTGCCCTTGTTTTCGATGTTGACGTAGAACTTCTCCTCCGGAATGTCGATCTCCTTTCGCAGGTGCTCGAGTATCATCCTGGTCGCCTGGTGAAACACGAATAGTTCGATGTCCTCCATCCTGAGGGAGTGGATCTCCAGGACCTGCTCCACGGCGGGAGGCACTGTCTCGAGGGTGAACCTCAGGACCTCCGGCCCGTTCATGTACAGGTTCTCCGCGCTTCTGGTGTTCCCCCACCTGTTGGTGCGCTCGACCGCCGTCTCGGGCGATCGGGGAGCTGCCCAGGCACCCGCCGGGATGATGAGCTTGTCCATGCCCGAGCCGTCCGTGCCCAGGACGAACTCCCCTATCCTGGCTGTGTCCGACCCTTCGATGAGAGTGGCGGCGGCCGCGTCGCCGAAGATCGTGCGGGTGCTCTTGTCCATCGGGTGGACTGTTCGGGTCAGAGTGTCCGCCGTGATCAGCATGACCTTCTTGGCGATGCCGGTCCCGATCAGCCCCTTGGCCAGGGCCAGTCCGTAGACGAAGCCCGAGCAGCCGAGGTTGAAGTCGAGCGCACCGGTGGTCTTCTTCAGCCCCAGCCTGTCCTGAACGACGCATGCTGTCGCGGGCAGGTAGTAGTCCGGGCACTCGGTGCACAGCAGCAGGAAGTCGATGTCGTTCCTGTCGATCCCATGCTCCTCGAAGAGCTTTTCGCCCGCCCGGGTCGCAAGATCGGATACCAGCTCTCCGTCGACTACACGTCTCTCTTTTATGCCGGTCTTCTGACTGATCTTGTCCTCGGTCCAGACTCCGAACTCCTCTACGAGCGCCTTGTTGCTCACTACCTTCGGCGGAAGGTAGTACGATATTGCCCTTATTCCGGCTCCAAAACCCTTCATCTCTCAAACGCCTCCATGACTGTATGTACGCCGGGTTCGGCGCTGTGCCATTATCCCATTGTGCCCCGCCGGTGACAAGTCCGCCGGGAAGCTCGGTGGATTGCAATTCCCGGCCATTGTCGCTATTGCAAAGATCATGCGGGTGGAATAAAGTAGATGGCGTCCTGTCGGGAAGGGTTCGGTGCCGATGTCCTTGAATTGTACAGACGAACCCGTCCGATTATCGGGGCGAAAGGAGCAAAAATCCTGTGACAAACAGCAAGTTGAAGTTCATTCACTGCGCCGACCTTCACCTGGACAGCCCCTTCAGCGGGGTGTCGGAGGCCTCCCCCGGACTGGCGCGAGTCCTCAGGGAAGCCGCTTTCAACGCCTTTCGCAACTCGGTGGACCTGGCATTGCAGGTGGGGGCGGACTTCTTTCTCGTGTCCGGAGACGTATATGACAGCGAGGACAGGAGCATAAGGGCGCAGCTGTTCTTCGTCGAGCAGCTTAAGAGGTTGGCCGACGCGGGTATCCCGTCGTTCGTCGTCCACGGAAATCACGACCCTCTCTCCGGCTGGGAGCTCGACCGCGAGTTGCCGCCCCTGATTCACCGGTTTGGACGCGAGGTGGAGTCGGCACCTCTTGTCATCCGGGGAGAGAGGGCCGGCACAGTGCACGGCTGCAGCTTTCCCGTGCGCGACGTGGAAGAAAACCTCGCCTTGCGCTTCCACGGCAGAAGGACGGACGGGGTGAACATCGCGCTTCTTCACTGCAACGTCGGTGGAAGAAAGGGGCACGAAAACTACGCGCCCTGCTCTCTGGACGACCTCAGGGCCTCCGGCATGGACTACTGGGCCCTGGGACATGTGCACGGCGCGGAGGTCCTCTGTCGCTCCCCCCTGATCGTCTATCCGGGCAACATCCAGGGGCGGCATATCGGGGAGACGGGCGAGAAGGGGGTCTTCCTGGCGACCCTGGACTCCGGGGGCTCCGGTCCCGCCTCGGGCGATGTGGAGTTCATACCCTGCGATGCTGTTCGATGGATCAGGGAGTCTCTCTCCATCGAGGGCATGGAGAGGGACGAGGAGCTGCTGACCGCCTTCGAGAACCTCGTGGAGAGGGCGAGGCGAGAGTCGGACGGGCGTCCCGCGATCGTCCGCGCGAGAGTGATCGGGCGTGGAAGGTTGAGCGCCCTGATGCGCCGCCCGGGCTTCCTGTCCGGTCCCGGAGGCCTGGTGGAGACGCTGAACCAAGGCGAGGAGGGGCGGGGTGACTTCGTACACATCGAAGGAGTGACCGACGAGACATCTCCCCCCTTCGACCTCGAGGTTCTCTCGGCGGGAAGCCATTTCGTGGGGGATTTTCTGCAGGAGGCCCGATCCTTTGAAGAGGGGGGCGCTTTGAGGGGAAGACTGATGGACCTTCTCGCAGACCTCGGAGTGAGGGACAAGCTGCACCGAGAGGTCTTCGACCGGGTCGATGGCCTCTCGGACGACGAGATCTCGTCGCTTTTGCGCAGGGGAACCATATTGGCGCTCGAGGGACTGCTCGAGGGGGAGGACGACGAATGAGGATAAGCGAGTTCTTTGTCCGGAATTATGGAATCTTTTCAGGGGCGGGGGCCGGTCTCTCGGAGGGACTGACGGTCTTTCACGGGGACAACGAGAGCGGTAAGACCACTCTGATGAACTTCTTCCGCCGCGTCCTGTTTCCTCGCGAAAGATACGCCCGCAAAAAGGGGAACGTCTACGAGCCGGTCGGCGGCGGACGGCACGCCGGCACAGCCAGGATAGTGATGGAGGACGGCAGGGAGTATGTCCTGACCCTGGACGGAAAAAACAACACCATCTCCCCGGCGGGAGAAGGAGAGGCACTGCCGCTCCCGCCCGATTTTTTCTCCATAAGCAAGGACGTCTACGAGAGCGTGTTCGCGATCGGACTATGGGATATGCAGTCGATGGAGCTGCTGAACAGGTCCGACATAGCGGCCCGGTTCTTCGCTGCCGGCTCGGGACTGGGCTCCGCTTCACTGCCTGGTCTTCTATCGTCGCTGGAGGCCCGCGCCAACGAGCTGTACCGTCCGGGCGCCTCCAGGAGCGCCTCCGCTGTAAACAGGCTGCTGGCCTCCATGAGGGAGACGGACGACCAGGTGAGAGGGCTTCGAGACAGGAGTGGATCGTGGAGGGAGAAGCGCGAGGCGATGGATGAAGCCGAGAGGTCGGCGGCGGCCAGGCGCGAGGAGCTGTCCGGCATGCTGAAGCGTGCTTCGTTTTTAGAGCTGCTGGAGAAGGGGCTCGCCCCCAGGGCGGCCCTTGGGGATATAGAGCGTCGACTGGCCGAGTCGGGAGACCTTCCCCCCTTCCCGGAGGGGGGGCTTGACAGGCTGGAGCGCCTTAAAGACGAAAAGAGACGTCTCGATTCCGCGAAGACGAGGCTCGAGTCGGATATCCGGGCCAAGGAGGAGGAGGCCGGGGAGTTGCTGAGCGACCCGCTCCTTCTGTGCTTTGAAAAAGAGCCGGAGATACGCCTGCTCGAGCAGGAGGTCGAGCGACTCCGGACCGCGCTCGCCCGAAAAAATCGTCTTGAACGCGAACTTCCGCCGTCGCGCGACAACTTCCTCCGAAACATAGCCGACCTCTGCCCCTGGTGGAACGAGGAGCACCTGAACAGCTCCGACGTGTCGGCGGATGCGGTGGCCTTCGCCAGGCGAACAGCCGACAGGAAGGAGACCCTGGAGCGCAAGAAGGGGGAGGGGGAGAAGTCCCTCGGCCAGTGGAACCGCCTCCGGGAGGACCGTCGCGCCGAGGCCGCCTCCCTGGAGAGGGAGATGGGAGTGGTCGAGAAGAGGGCGAAGAGGGCCGCGGAGAGGTGGGATCTGATAACTCGCCTCAGGAGCGCCTTCAACGAGCTTCGTGCCCAGGAGGACGAGCTCGGATCGATGGAGGAGGTCCGATCGGCCCTTCAGGCCGAGAAGGACCGGGCCCTGGAGCAGAAACCGCTGAGGCCGGGGCTGCTTGTCGGCATGATCTCCGGATTCCTTCTCCTGGTGGGTATAGGCGCGGCCCTCCAGGCTTTCCTTACCGCCGAATACCTGTGGGCCTTCGGCTCGGCGGCGCTATTCACCGCGTCCCTGCTGGCCCTGCTCGCCCACAGGGACCTCTCGAAGAAGTACTCCGCAGGCCTGAAGCAGTGGGAGAGACGCCTCGAGGACCTCGGCTCCAGGCTGGAGGAGAATGAACTAATGATCGAGAGCAGGATGGAGGGCCTAGAGAGGCTGAAGACCCGGAGGGACGAGCTCTGCCTGGATCTCGGAATAGAGGCCCCTCGCTCGGAGAGCGCGATGGGGCGCATCGTCGAGGAGGGTGAGGAGGACAGGGGCTCGCAGGAGCGATTCACCCTCCTGGGGGAGAGAAACCGCCAGATGACCGCGGTGCTCGCCAGGATGGACGCCGATGGCGTTGCCATGGAAGAGGAGCTTTCTAAGACCGAGAGAGAGCTCGATGAGCTGAACGAGGAGTGGCGCAAGTGGCTTGAGGAGCGCAAGTTCGACGAAAAACTGGGCCCCAGGGATCTCGAGGGGATAGTGCCCCGCATTCTGCAGCTGCGCTCCGAGGGGGCCATGCTCTCCTCCCGGGAGGCGGAGGCCGGGGAGCTGAACGAATACGTATCCGAGGTCGCGGACAAGATACGCACACTCTCGGAGCAGCTTGCGGGCTCATTCGACTCCATCGGCGAGCCCGCCCCGTCGGCGGCCTCTCCTGAGGCGATACGCGCCTTCTCCTCCCTGCTGAGGCGCGCATCCGAGACGCGAAGCGCAGCCGAGTCCCTCGGCAGGGAGGCGGAAAACCTGAGGCGTTCGCTCGATGAGATCAAGGAGGAGTTCGACGGCGCGGCCAGGAAGTTAGGCGAGCTCTTCGCCGCCGCCAGTACGCCGGACGAGGAGGCCTTCGTCGCATTGGCGGAGGAATGGCGCAAGAGGGAGGCGCTTCTTGCGGGCAGGACGCAGGAGAGGAAGGTGCTCCTCGGCCTGTTCGGCTCCGAGGAGGCGCTTGGATCGGCGGAGGAGGAGTACCTGTTTCGCAGGCCGGAGGAGATCCGGTCACAGGCGGAGGAGATACGCGAGCGGATTAACAGGCTGCGATCCGAAGTCGACGAGCTAGTGGACTCGCGAGGACGCCTCGCGTCGGAGCTTGAGCGCATGGGTACCGACGAGCGCCAGAGCGAGCTCCTGTTCGCCAGGAAGGGAATGGAGAGAAAGATCGAGGCTCACCTGGAGGAGTGGCTCTCCTGTGTTTTGGCCCGTCACTTCCTGGAGGTATCGAAGGCCAGGCACGAGAGGGAGCGCCAGCCGGAGGTGATCAGGGCCGCGGGAGAGTACCTGTCACTGATGACCGACGACAGATATCTCCTCCTGTCCGAGGGAAGCGAGAAGGGACTTTCAGTCGTGCTGGAGGAGAAGGACCAGGCGCGCGGAAGGAAGGACGAGATGATGTGGAGCTCCGGACTTGCCGACCAGGTATACCTGTCGATGCGCCTCGCCCTGGCCTCTCTCTGGGGGAGAAACTCCGAGCCGTTGCCCCTGATACTCGACGATCTTATGGTCCGCTTCGACGAGGGAAGGCAGAGGGGCGCAGCAAGGGCGATCTGCAAGGCGGCGAAGGACAACCAGGTGCTGCTCTTCACGTGCCATAAGGGTACTCTCGACATCCTGGCCGATGCTGCGGCCGACGACGACGCCCCTTCGTTCATCAGGGTGGAGGAGGCCGACTTCGTCCCGGTAAGACGAGAGGGAGATTCGTCCGGTGCATAGATTGGCCGTCCGTCTTCGCTCACTGGACGCTGGGTCCATAACATGCGACGAGTCGTTGAGCGCCCACGGCTCTTGGAGGATCGGCGGCCCGGCGGATATCTTCGTGCAGCCCTCGGACTGCGACCAAGTGGTTCGGCTGGTTCAATTCACCCGCGAGGAGAATCTTCCCTTAGTCGTCATAGGCAAGGGGACGAACCTGCTCTTTTCCGACGAGGGCTTCAGGGGCGTGGTAATGAAGCTCGGCAGTCCCTTCTCGGGCCTTTGGATCGAAGGCGAGAGCGTCAGGATCCAGGCCGGCTTGTGGGTGCCTCGACTGGTGAGAAACCTCGCGGCAGCAGGTCTTTCCGGCCTTGAGCATGCTGCGGGCATACCAGGCTCGGTTGGCGGGCTCGTCACGATGAACGGAGGAAGCCTGAGGCGCAGCGTGGGGGAGATCATCATCACGGTCAAGGCGGTCAACCGCGAGGGACGACTGCGCGTCTTCTCGGCGGAGGAGTGCGGTTTCTCGTACAGGCGCTCTATCTTTCAGGACGAACACGAAGGCGAACGGTGGATTGTCCTGGAGGCGATCCTGAGCCTGGAACGAGCGGAGCGCAGAGATGTCAGGGCGGAGGCTCTGAGGATAATGGAGGAGAGAAGGCGGAAGTTCCCTCTCAGGCTTCCCAACTGCGGCTCCGTCTTCACCAACTCACCGGAGGTCTACGAGATCGCCGGCCCTCCAGGCAAGGTCGTGGAGGACACGGGGCTTAAGGGGCTGACCGTCGGCGGGGCCCAGGTGTCGCATCACCACGCGAACTTCATAGTCAACACGGGTGGCGCGACATCCCGCGATGTCCTTGCCCTGATAGGGGAGGTGCGCAGGCGGGTCCACGATAGGATCGGGGCCTGGCTGGCATGCGAGGTGCGCTACGTGGACCCGGACGGCAAGGTGGTCCCGGCGTCCGAGGCCTGCGAATAGCACAAGCAACGACAATTATCATCCCGAACAGCCCTCTCGTCATCCCGAACAGCTCTCTCGTCATCCCGAACAGCTCTCTCGTCATCCCGAACGAATGTGAGGGATCTGCCTTCAGGACGGCATCGGATGCTCCGCCGAACGGGTGCTTGGCCGTACCCCTATGCGCGGAGCCGGGTCAGGCCGGTGCCGCCTCCACCATCAGGCTGGTCCGCATCTCCCTCCGGAAGAAGAATAGAGTCACGAGGAAGGATAGAGAGTCGGCCAGAGGGAAGGCCAGCCACACCCCGTCGGTTGACCTTAAAAGCGCGGGCAGGATCAGGACAAAGGGGATCAGCAGCAGCACCTGGCGCGACAGCGACAGTATGAAGGCCGGGCGTGCCTTGCCCAGCGCCTGGAACATCGCCGATCCGACCATCTGGAAGCCTATCAGGAAGAGCGCGCCGGTGATTATCCTCATGGCCCGCGTCCCCTCCGCGATGAGCGTCTTGTCGGTCGTGAATATGGCGAATATCTTCGCGGGAAATGTCTGAGTGGTTAAAAAGGCACAGAACGCGAGAATGGTCGCGCTTACCAGGGCCAGCCTGACGGCGGTTCGCGCCTGCCTGATCCTGCCCGCACCGTAGTTGTACCCCAGTATAGGCTGGAAGCCCTGCGCGATCCCCATCATCGGCATGAAGAAGAAGGACAGTCCCCTGTGGATCACTCCGTACACCGCGACGTGCAGATCTCCGCCCCAGCGGATCAGGGCGGCGTTTATCAGGATCATGGACATGCTTCCCGCCGCCATGCGTGTGAACTCGGACATGCCGATCGCCGTGATCTCCCGCAGAAGCGAAAGGCTTGGCAGAAGGTTGCGGAGCCTGATCCTCAGGCTGCCCCGTCCGCTGATGAAGTAGCCGAAGATCCAGACGAACATCGTGAACTGGGAGATGACCGTCGCGGCCGCCGCGCCCCACACGCCCAGCCCCAGTACGAAGATGAATATGGGGTCGAGGATGATGTTCAAAATCGCCGAGATCATAAGGGAGGCCATGGCTATCCTGGCCCGCCCCTCCGCTCGCGCCATGTGGTTGCCCGCCATGCCGAACATCTGGAAGGGCATGCCGAATAGGATCACCGACAGGTAGTCCCTCGCGTGGGGCAGGATGTCCGGGCCTGCGCCGAACAGAGAGAGTATCTCGTCGATGAAGAGCATCGGGAGGACGAGCACGAACACGCCTACGGTCAGCGAGAAGGCCGTGGTCGCCCCCAGGGCCCGCTCCGCCCTGTCCACGTCCCCCGCCCCGAGGCTTCTGGAGATAATGGACGAACCCCCTATCCCCGCCATTATGGACATCGCCCCTCCTAGGAACTGGATGGGGAAGCAGATCATCACGGCGGCGAGTCCCATCGGACCCACGCCGTGCCCAATGAAGATCGAGTCGGCGATGTTGTACGACGCCATCACGACCATGCCTATTATCGACGGCAGAGAGAGCCTCAACAACAGCCCGCCGACCCTCTCCGTGTCGAGTACGTGTCTGTCGGTGTTCACAGAATACCTCCGGTTTGATTTTTATGTCAGATTTGGGTTTTTGTCCTTCCGATCGTGCGGACTTCGAGGATGCCTGTATCGGCGAAGAGCACAATCGTGCGCCCCCACGAGCCTCCCGTGTCCTCCGAAATGATCGGGATGCCGAGGCTCGCCAGCGCTCTCTTGCACGCCTCGGTGTTGCGCGCGCCGATCTTCAGGATGGAGTCGCCCGAGCCGCCGATGTTGAACATCTGCGCCCCTCCCGCCAGCTTGGCCACCAGCCTCCTCCTGTCGGCGCCGAAGCGGACCATCCGGTCCACGAGGTCCGGGACTCCCGAGTCGGCGAACTTGGACTTGTTGAAGTTGTCTCCCTTGGCAAGCTCGGTCGACGGAAGCATCACGTGCACCATGCCTCCGATTTTTCTTCTCTCGTCGTACATGGTGACCCCCACGCAGGAGCCCAGCCCCAGCGTCGTGATGCTGTCCGGGTTCACGACCACCCCGGCCTCGGCGATCCCCACTCTAACCGTTCGCATCTGAAGGAACTCCGAGCGCGGTGAACATCTTGTTGTAGGAATCGGGGTCTGGGAGCAGGAATATCCTGCTCGCTCCTTCCTCCGACACCGGCCCTCCATCGATCGAGAGGGCGCCTTCGATCAATAGAGCCGTGTCGCCGCTTCGCCCTGTCTCGGTGAGGCAGAAGGCCAGGATCGCCCCCGCCATGTCCATCGCGAGCGAGGGGACCGAAGGGTTGAGCTCGAATCCGAGGAAATCGGACAGGGCCGTGATGTAGGAGCCTATCATGATGTTGCCCACCTCGTTCAGGACCGACAGCCCCATCTCGGAGAAACCGTCCTCCTCGGACGCCCCGGTCATGTGCCTGACGAGCGACTGCGCGTCCGAGATGTCCATGGTGAACAGCATGTTGCCGGAGACCCCTCCTTCGATTCGAACGAAGACTGTCAGGATCATCCTCTCCGCCCCGCCGGCGTACTCGATTATCTCGTTGAAGCGCATCGGGAGAACCCTGGAGACGCTCATGCCCACCGCCCTGCCCAGCATTGCGGAGAGAGAGGTGGCTGCGTTGCCCGCCCCTATGTTGCCGATCTCCCTGAGCACGTCGAGCCGCATCTCGTCCATCTTGCCGATAGGGTCGCTCATGAGCCTGTGTCCTCCTCTCCCGTGCATCCGGCACCGTCGAGGGCGATCGCGATCCTCTTGTCCTTGACCATGATATGATCCAGTATCCACTCGAGGAGCATATCCCTGAGCTGCTCGGCCTGCTCCGAAGTGAAGGACTTGTTCCCGGCCAGGTCAACATAGGCGTCGTACACCCGCTTGATGAACCAGCTGTGTTCGTCCCGGTGCTCCTTGAACTGGTCGTAGCAGTTGCGGATCATTATCAGCTCCTCGGCGCCGAAGTGCTGTATGGCGTATCCGACCAGGTAGTTCACTGTCTCCTCCACCTTGCGCATGTCGCCCTCGTCCACCGCCTTTGAAAAACTGGCGAAGCGCTCGATCAGCTTCCTGTGCTGGTCGTCTATTATGCCTATGCCGATTGCAAGCTCGTCGCTCCACTGTACGGCCATGAGCGGATCCTCCCTTCGCGCTGCAGAGTGTGCCTGTAATTTTTCTTCACTGTTATTGTAACAGAAAACGAGGCGGCAAATGCAGGTAGCGTGTATAATAATTGATCATCTTTCAAAGGGACAGGGAAGGATTTGATAAACCGTGAAAATAACAGTGCTTTACGGAGGCGAAGGCCCCGAGAGAGAGGTGTCGCTTAAAAGCGGGGCTGCGGTGACCGCGGCGTTTGCGGAGCGCGGCCTCGAAGTGACGTCCGTCGATCTCATCCGCAAGGAGGATCTTCCCGCAATAATAAAGCAGGAGTCAATAGAGTTCGCCTTCATCACCCTACATGGCGGCTGGGGCGAGGACGGTACCCTGCAGGCGGCCCTCGGGATGAGCCGCACCCCCTTCTCCGGGTCGGGGCACTCGGCCTGCGCCCTCGCAATGGACAAGACCGCCAGCAAGGCGCTTTTCGGCATGAAGGGCATCCCCACGCCCGAAGGGATCGAGGTGGTGCGAGGTACCGGAGTGCGCGAGGTGATGGGCGATCCGCGCTTTTCTTTACTTCTGGAGCGGAGCGGCAAACTGGTGGTCAAGCCCTGCTGCTCCGGAAGCACAGTGGGGGTCTCGATACTGGACGGCGCCGATCAGCTTTCGGAGGCCCTCGAGGACGCCTTCGCCATCAACTCGAGGGCGCTGGTGGAGGAGTACATCCCCGGCCGGGAGCTGACGGTGACCATATCCGAGAGGGACGGCGTCCCCCGCTGCCTGCCGGTCATAGAGATCCAGCCCGTCGCTGGTTTCTACGACTACAGCTCCAAGTACACCCCCGGAATGTCGGAATTACTGATCCCCGCGCCTCTCTCGAACGATATCGCAGGGGCCGTGGAGCGGGCCTCGATCAACGCCTACACTGCCCTGGGCTGCTCCTCCTTCGGCAGAGTCGACCTCAGGCTGGACGAGGAAGGGCGTCCTTATGTGCTGGAGGTCAACACAGTCCCCGGCATGACGGCCAACAGCCTTGTTCCGAAGGCCGCCGTCGCGG
This sequence comes from Synergistaceae bacterium, assembly GCA_012521675.1. Lineage (NCBI taxonomy): Bacteria > Thermotogati > Synergistota > Synergistia > Synergistales > Synergistaceae > Synergistaceae bacterium. The sequence goes on from JAAYLU010000018.1 coordinate 14,974, forward strand.
CCGGCATGTCGTTCGGCGAGCTGCTCGAGGAGATAGTTCGCTCCTCCCTCGCGATAAACCGCGGCGATCAGTAGTCGACCACGTGCTGGAACCTCTCCCGGAAGGCCGCGGGAGGCATGTTCACCACGGCGGCGAGGTTTTCCAGCTCTCCGCCCGGGGTCAAGTCTCCCTTTTCCAGCCTGATCATGTACTCGCGCGCGATCCTGTACTGAATCGAACCGGTATTGACCCGTCTCACTCGAGTCTTCCCCGTTGCCGGGTCGATGAGCCTGTCGAAGGGTATGGGGACGATCTGGTTGTCCTGGATGGAGATCAGGGCGTTGGTCCCGCCGCTCTGAAGGAACTCGAAGGCGCCGAACCCCAGGTCCCTGGTGTACTCTATGTCGAAGGCGTTGGGGGGAGCGCAGCGGACCTCGTAGCCCACCTCCTTGTTGTTGATGGTCATCCTCAGGCCGAGCGCGCGCATAGTGGCCAGCAGCTCCTTTTTCAGCACGTCGGAGAAATTGATCTCTGCGTAGCGAATGTGCCCGTGATCGTCCCGCTCGATGCAGTCGGCCGCCTCGAGGTCCTCGAGGCTTATCCTCTCGATCAGCCCCTCGGCCGCCACGGCCACCCCGTAATCCCTGCCCGAGGCCAAGCGCTTGATTATCGCCCCGGCGATAATGTCCACCACCAGCGACAGGGGTATCTTCTCCTTGCCCGGGAACTCCTCCGGAATGACTGTGAGAGTTGCCCCGGCGCTCTTGCCTATGCCGAGGGCCAGGTGACCCGCGACCCGCCCCATGGCCACCGCCAGGTACCACCGGCCGGTCGTCTTCGCGTCCTCCATCAGGTTGGTGACGATCTGCGTGCCGAGGGAGCGAGCGGTTTCGAATCCGAAGGTCGGGATCCCCTCCGGCAGCGGCAGGTCGTTGTCGATCGTCTTCGGCACGTGAGCGAACTTGATGGACAGGCCCAGGCTGTTCTTGGCGTAGTCCGAGATGCACGACGCGGCGTAGGCAGTATCGTCGCCGCCGATGGTGACAAGATGAGTGACCCCCATGCCTGCGAGCGTCTCCACCACGTTTTTCAGGGTCTCATCGCTCTTGGTCGGGTTTGAGCGGGACACCCTCAGTATGCTCCCTCCGTCGGAGTGTATCCTGCTAACCGTGTCTATGGTGAGAGGGACGACCTTGCTTTTCCCCTTTCCAAGGTGCTCGAATCCGTCGTAGACGCCGTAAACCTCCCACCCGCATTTCCTGGCCTCTATGGTTACGGAGCTGATGACGCTGTTGATGCCCGGCGCCGGACCTCCCCCGCATACTATGGCAAGCGTGTTTTTCCCGGAAACAGTCATATCGGGCCTCCTTTTCAGATCTTCGTGCTTAAAGGGATTTTAGCACATGGCTGAAAAACCGTTGCCGAGGGGCCTGGGAAGCATTCGACAAAAAGCAGGTCGGAGTATATGAATGCCGTCGAAATCCATGATAGAATCTATCCAATTGGAATTCTTCAAGTGATATTGGCCTTTACTGTACCGCTTCTCCACTGACATGGCTCAATGGCGCCGAGAGAGGGATTGCAAGATGAAGAGGATCACCCGCGCTAGTCTGTTTTTCACCAAGGGAACGAACTTGCTGTGCGTACTGCTGGCGATCGTTGGTTGCTTGCTCGGCCTGGTGGAGGCCAGGCGTGCTCTGGACTTCAAGCGAACCGAGCTGTTGACTGCGGCCAGGACGCTTGGCGAGACGATCAATCCATGGCGCGTGAGGGAGCTGCAGGCAACGCCATCCGACGTGGAGGACCCCGCATACACGAGGCTATCCGAGCAGTTTATCTCTATCCTGCCCGTGCTTGCGCCCGTCCTGTCGGTCTCCCTTATCGCAGAGTCGCAAGACGGAGGAGCGGTCTACCTGGTCGACGCTCGCTCGACAGGGGGGGCGGGGCCCGGCGAACGCTTCCATCCGCCCTTTGACGAGTTCGTCACAGCGTTTCGCTCCGGCCAGCCGATAGTGAGCTCTCCCTACAGGGCGGGCGACTCGAATCTTTGGGCCGCTGTCGTGCCCTTGGCGTCAGCGGGGAAGGGCGAGCCCGGGGTCGCCGTCATGCTTCAAGCGGAATACCCGGACTACCGCAGGCTCCTGGGGGAACGGGCGCTGGTGCCGTTGTGCGGTGGCGTCCTGCTCATTCTCGTCATCCAGGCGGGACGCCGGGCCGTCGCCCGACCGCGAAAGCCCGGCCTCCTGCTCGCGGAGTCGCTGTGGGCTCTGTCAATCGGACTGGTCCTGACCGGCCTGTTTTCGCGAGGGGCCGACTGGTACGAGTTTCGCACTCAAAGGAGTGCCTATTTTACCCTGTCCTACCTCGAGTCCGGCTTTTTCCTCCGGGAGCTCAAAGAACTGAGGGACGGGTACCTCGAGGCGCTCGGGCGTTTCTTCGAGAGCAGCGACTATGTCGATCGCGACGAGTTCGGCAGGTACGCCGAGTACCTGGCCCGCGTGCCATACATCGACGCCGTAGCCTGGGCCCCGGCTTCGTACGTCCATGGCGACGATCGACCCTCCTTCGTCGTTGTCTACTCAACGCCGGAGGACCGACCATTCTTGCCCGAGGGAAAGGATCTCTCCTTCGCGCAGCCCATGGAGGAGGCCGTAAGAGTCCTGTTGGCCGAGCGGCTTTCCACCCTCTCCGGGGTCCTGCCCGACGGTGACGGCGCGTGCAGGAAGGCGGCGCTCAGAATGGTCGTGGACCCCTCGGGCTCGACTGTGGGCATCGTAGCGATAGTGGTGAACCTGGAGGCAATGCTCGGCGGCTCCATGTCCGGCAGCGACGAAGTAGGAGAGGGCGTGATGGATGTGCGGCTCGCCCGCGTCCTGCCCGACGGGAGCTCTCAGAGCCTGTTCGCCCTGCCCCGCGAGGTCGCCTCGGAAATGGATGGAGAGGCGCTCTTCCGTTCCGTGCGCCCGCTGTTCATGATGGGGCAGGTCCTCGAGCTGGAGACTCGGCCGGGATCCTTGTTCCACGCCATGCATCCGAGGGTTGCGGGCAGGGTCGCTATCTACTCGGGGGTTCTTGTGTCATCGCTGGTCGCGCTGCTAACGGGGCTCTTTTTCAACTGGCGCGGTGCTACGCTGCGCTTCGTGGAGATCAAGACCGCCTCCCTGGCAGAGAGCGAAATGCAATCGAAAAAACTGGCACATCTCTACCGCTCCATATCCGAGGGGGTGGTGATAGTGGATTCCAAGGGCTTCATACAGGACTGCAACCCGGCCCTCGAGGAGCTGACAGGCTTTACCCTCGCCGAGATGCGCGGCCATAAACCGTCGCTCTTCGCTGCGAGGGAGGGGCAGTTCGGCCGGGCCTTCATCGAAGAGCTGAAATGTACCGGCAGTTGGAGCGGCGAGGTGCTGCACAGAAAGAGGGACGGCGAGACGTACCCGGTCTGGCTCTCCATCTCCGCTGTTTCGGACGGGGACGGCGACCCGGAGCACTATTCCGGGGTCTATCGGCACATAGGAGGTTTAAAAAGGGAGCAGGAGAGGCTGACCCGGATGGCCTACCACGACTTTCTAACCGGCCTGCCCAACCGGGCGCTGCTTATGGACCGCATCGAGATCGCACTGGCCAGGGCCAGGCGCGAGCGCACCATGGCGGTTTTACTCTTTGTGGACCTGGATTTTTTCAAGAGGGTAAACGACACCTTTGGACACGAGACAGGGGATGCCCTGCTTATAGAGGTAGCGAGGAGAATGAGGGAGACACACCGGGAGCAGGACACGGTCGCTAGGCTGGCGGGAGACGAGTTCGTCATCCTGTTCGAGGCCTTCAGCCAGGAAAAGGGATTTGAGAGCATCCTGTCGAACATGAGAGGGCTGTTCTCGCAGCCCTTTCGCGTAATGGGTCATGAGATCCGCATAGACGCCAGCATAGGCGTCTCTCTCTACCCGAGGGACGGTATCGACGCAAAATCTCTGCTTGCCGCCGCCGATAGGGCAATGTACGCCGAGAAGAGAGAGAAAAAGGCGCGGGAGGAGACGTGACCGAGCCCGCACGGCAATGTATAATAGCGAGACGAACGAATCCGGCCCCATAGTCGGAGTATATGGACAAACAGTGTTCAAGGCGCTGGCGGAGGTGAAGTGATGAGATCAGGAGAGGTGCGTTCGAGCGAGTTTGAGGCGGCGTTGATAGCTCTGAACCGTCTCGAGGTATCGCGGCTTCTCACCGACGAGAGGGACGAGCGTCCGGTCGCGGTCCGTGTCGAGCAGGACGTGGTGCCGGCGATGGAGAGGCTGGGCAGGCTGTGGGAGGACGGGAAGGTCTCCCTCTCGCAGGTCTACATGAGCGGAAGGATATGCGAGGAGCTGGTAGGCAGGCTCCTGCCGCAGTGCGCCGAGCCATCGGACGGCGAGGCCAGGATAGGCTTGGCGGTGCTGGAGGACAGGCACATGCTCGGCAAGAGAATGGTTGCGGCCACCCTCACAGCGGCGGGGCATACCTTCTTCGACTACGGAAGCACGAATGCGGACACTCTGGTCGAGCGCGCCGGGGCCGACGGCGTGGATCTGCTGCTGGTGTCCACCCTGATGCTCAACTCCGCTCTCAGTGTGAGGAGGGTGCGCGACGGGCTGAACCGCCTGGGGCGTCCGGTAAAGATCGTGGTCGGAGGCGCGCCCTTCCGCCTGGAGCCGGAGCTGTGGCGCGAGACAGGTGCGGACGCGATGTGCAGGAACGCCAGTGAGGTCGTGTCGATGATTGCTCGGTTTTCCGGGGGTGATCTGCTATGAAGCGCGAATCAATATCCTCGATGGACAGGGTGCTGACGGCCCTCTCGCTGAAGGAACCGGACAGGGTACCGTGGTTCCCCCTGCTGACCATGATCGGTGCAAGGGAGCTTGGGCTCTCGATAAAAGAGTATTTCTCCAAGGGATCCAACGTGGCCGAGGCCCAGCTCCGGATGAGGGAGAAGTTCGGGCACGACTGCCTCTACTCTTTTCTCCATGCGTCCGCCGAGGTGGAGGCGTGGGGCGGCGAGACCATCTACTACGACGAAGGGCCGCCGAACTGTGGGATGCCGCCTCTGACGGACCAGGAGCTGATAATGTCCCTTCGGCCTCCGAGGGTGAAGGACTCCCCGTCCCTGCTGAAGACCCTCGATGCCATAAGGCTCATGAAGGAGAAGGTCGGAGACGAGGTGCCGATCCTCAGCGTGGTCATATCCCCCTTCTCGCTCCCTGCGATGCAGATGGGGCTTGAGAACTACTTGATACTGCTCCACGAGAGGCCGGATCTCTTCGCGCGGTTGATGGAGCTCAACGAGGAGTTCACCGTCGAGTGGGGCAGGGCGCAGGTCGAGGCGGGCTCGACCGCTGTCGTCTATTTCGACCCGATATCGTCGCCCACAATACTGCCGAGCGAGCGGTATCGCGAGACCGGTTTCCACATCGCCAAGCGCACGATCTCCCGCATCGGAGGTCCTGTGGCCATGCACTTCGCCTCCGGAAGGAGCATCCCCATCCTGGACTACGTGCTGCAGACGGGTGTCGGAGTGCTCTCCGCCGGCTGCGAGGAGGACCTGGGCGAGCTGAAGCGGCTCACCGAGGGCAGGATCGCCCTGGTTGGAAACCTCAACGGGCTCGAGATGAGGAGGTGGTCCCCCGCCAAGGCCGAGGAGGAGGTCAAGAGTGCGATAGCCGCCGCCGGTCGGGGAGGGGGCTTCATCCTCTCCGACAGTCACGGCGAGATACCCTGGCAGGTCTCCGACGATGTGATCCTAGCCATGGGAGAGGCGGTGCGCAGATGGGGAGTGTATCCGCTCGACTGGCTGGACTAGATGGCTAAGACGACTCTTATCCTTTCTTGCAGGGCCCTTCGCAGGGAGATGGAGGCGATCGTCGCACGGATGGACTTGGCCTCCTGCGATGTAGCCTCCTTTCCCTGTGACTGCTCTTATAAGTCGCCCTCCGCTTTGCCTCTCGACGACGTGATAAGGGACGAGGCGAGTCGCTACGACCGTATTCTCGTCGTCGGCAGCCCCTGCTTGGTGGAGAGGAGTTCGGGTGCTGAATCCCCCCGCAGTGTCTCGGTCATCGGGCGAAGTTTTGATCTCTTTATGCCCGCGCCGCTCGTCGGGCATCTTCAGGCCGACGGCGCCTACCTGATCACCCCCGGGTGGCTGGAGCGCTGGAGGGAGAGGATCGGTGAGGGTTGGGGGTTCGACGACGACGGAGCAAGGAGCTTTTTCGCGGAGTCGTGCGATCGCTTGATCCTGCTCGACACGGAGGTGTACCCCGACTGCGGCCCGAGCATGGCCGAGTTGGCCGCCTACGTGGACCGGCCATTCCAGATAATACCGGTCGGACTGGAGATGGCCGAGCTCCTCCTGGGCGATGCCCTCCGAAGGTTCGAGCCGCGCGGAGGAGAAGCGCCCGCGGCCTCGGAACCGGTCGGCCTCGCCGCCGACTACGCCATGCTGCTGGACATGATGAGCCGGCTGGTGCAGCACACCGCCGAGGAGGAGATGTTGACCGCCCTGTTCGAGGTGATCGACATCCTCTGCGCCCCGTCCTTCCAGGCCTATGTCCCGGTCCTCGACGGAGAGCCGGGGGAGCCGGTCCCCTTCCCCGCATACCGCGAACTGCCCGAGGGGGCGGTCGAAAGGATGCTGTCCACGGAGGAGTCCTGTTCCTGGTGGGGGGACGATGGGGGCTTCCTGCTTCGCATGCACCGCGAGAGGGAGACCATGGGTTATCTCCTGGTCGACGAGCTGGCCGTACCGAAGTACAGGGAGCGCTACTTCAACAGCGCGGCCGCGGTGCAGCCGATACTCTCCCTCGCCGTTGCGAACGTCCGCAGCTACCGCAAGCTTGAGCGCACCAACAAATCCCTCGTGGAGACCATGAGACAGGTGAACGAGATGGCATGCCGCGCGGAGGCCGCAAACGTAGCCAAGAGCGCCTTTCTCGCCAATATGAGCCACGAGATTCGCACCCCCATGAACGGCATAATAGGCATGATAGAGCTGCTGCTCTCCACCGACTTGGACGACGAGCAGATCGAGTACGCCGAGACGGTCAGGAACTGCGGCGACTCCCTGCTAACCCTCATCGACGACATCCTCGACCTCTCCAGGATAGAGGCGGGCAAGCTGAAGCTCGTGACAGAGGAGCTCGACCTTCGCACGCTGGCCGACGACATTAACGCTCTCTTCTCGGTGCGCGCCAGTGAGAAGGGGCTGGGGTTCCGAGTCGAGGTCGATCCATGCGTCCCGTCTCCCCTGATGGGGGATCTCGACCGACTTCGCCAGATCTTGGCGAACTTCATAGCCAACGCGGTCAAGTTCACGAGCGAGGGAGGGATCTCCCTGCACGTAAAGACAATCGAGGAGACGGACAGCGATGTCCTCGTCCGCTTCTCAGTGAAGGACTCGGGCATAGGGGTGGCCGAGGACTTGAAGGAACAGTTGTTCGAAAAGTTCACCCAAGTCGACCCCTCCAGCACCAGGAAGTTCGGCGGGGTCGGGTTGGGCCTTGCCATCTCCAGAGAGCTTGCGAGCATGATGGGCGGAAAAGTGGGCGTCGAAAGCCCCGTGCCGGGATCCCATTCCGGCGGCGGGCCGGGATCCGAGTTCTGGTTGGAGGTGCGCCTTGAAAAGGGCACCGGGGCCAGGGCGGCAAGCCGTTCCCCGGCGATCGTCGAGCCGGTGGATGTCGACTCGGCCGGTGCCAGGGCGCGGGTGCTGGTGGTCGACGACTGTCGCGTGAACACCAAGGTCGCCCTGGTCATGCTGAAAAAACTCGGCCTGGAGGCGGACTCCGCGTCCAACGGAGCGGAGGCGCTTGAGGCCCTGGGGAGGGCCGATTACGACCTGGTGTTGATGGACGTGCAGATGCCGGTCATGGATGGGGCGGAGGCTGTGAGCAGGATCAAAAGCGACCCCGAGTACTCGGCATACCGACGCATACCGATAATAGCCCTGACCGCCCACGCCATGGAGGGCGACCGGGAGAGGTACATCGGGCTGGGGATGGACGACTACCTGGCAAAGCCGGCCACGCTGGACGCCCTCCGCTCAATGCTGCAAAAATGGCTTCCCGAGGACCGGGAGAAGGATTAAAACGGCGGATGCCGATGGTTCATGCCAGGTGCAGGACTCTCAGCCCAACCTGTCCATCAGCCTTTTTTGCTCTCCCAGGAAGTGACGCCTCAGTACGCTCCAGTCGGTCTTCCTCGTCATGACCGGCCAAGGATCTCTCTCCGCGTCGTCGAAGAAGGCAAGGCTCTTCACCATATGATACAGGTTCGGCCTGGCACCGGGGTACTTGCGCGGCAGGAGCGGGAACAGGCTCTCCAGCGATATTCCCTTCAGGGAGAGCTCGTATAGATCCAGAAAGTCCTTTCGCGCGCCCCTGTCGGCCAGGGCGGCCCACTTCATCAGGCCGATGTCCAGAGGCGAGGCCATCGAAAGCCCGGGCAGTTCGTCCGGGACGACCAGCGGCTCAAGCAGGGGATTGGGGTAGTGGAGCCAGGTGACCCGGACCTCGCCTATCCAGCCGTGGAAGGTGCCGGAATGAGTCTCGGCTATCTTTACGGGGCCGAAGCGGCGAAGGACATCCACCAGCAGGCCCGGGTCGAACGAGCCGGGCAGGAACCAGTCGAAGTCCTCCGACTGGCGGTGCCCGTAAATCAGGGCCAGCGCTGTTCCTCCGGCCAGGTAGGCGTCCGGAAAGGGGGGGGCGGCGCATATCTCCCTCAGAAGAGATTGTCTGTGTTCATCGAGAACATCCCAAAACACCGCATCTCCTCCTCCTTCAGGCCGTAGTAGTTCTGCCAGCAGCGTGCCGTTTTCCTGCTCAGGCGGCGGCTGGATACTACGACTTCTCGTATCGCCTCGCCCGGCACGTTGCTCTTAAGCCAGGATAGCTGCGCCTCGTCGCCGAGGTTCAGCACTCGCTCGATTATCGTCGTGCGGTTGCATTCGATGTCCACGGCCAACCAGTCGGCGTCCCAGAAAAGGGGACGAAGGAAGGCCGGAAGGCCCGAGGGGTTGCTCCTGCGCTTCTCGCGGATCATCTCCGCTTACCGGCAGAGGTCGAAGGAGCGCAATAGCGAGTCGCAGAACTCCTCCACCTCGGCGGTCGTCTTCAGCGATAATGCGTGCTCCGCCGCCCTCTCGAGTTCGGCCTTTTTCAGGCCGCGCAGTATCCACCTGGCGTGCAGTATCGATGCCGGGCTCATGCTGAACTCGGTCAGCCCCATACCAAGCAGCACCGGAATGAGCTTCGGGTCGCCCGCGGCCTCGCCGCACATGCCGACGGGTATTCCCGCGGCCTTGCCGTTGTCGATGACTGTCTTCACCAGGCGCAGCACCGCCGGGTGGTAGGGGGAGTAGAGGGGGGCCAGCTTGTCGTTGCCCCTGTCCACGGCGACCGTGTACTGGATGAGGTCGTTCGTCCCGATGCTGAAGAAGTCGCACTCCAGGGCGAAGTGGTCGGACAGTATTGCCGCCGACGGCACCTCGACCATTATCCCGGACTTCACTTCCTCGTCGAACGGTACGGAAGCACGCCTCAGGTCGTCCTTTGCCTGTTCCAGCATGGCCTTCGCCTCTCGCAGCTCCCTCAGGCAGGAGATCATCGGGAAGAGAATACGCACACTCCCGAAGGCGCTGGAGCGAAGCATGGCCCGAAGCTGGACCCTGAAGATCTCCTGCCGGTCGAGGCAGAGCCTTATGGCCCGGTAGCCGAGGAAGGGGTTCTCCTCCTCGGGGATGGAGAGGTAGTCGAGCTTCTTGTCCCCGCCGATGTCCAGCGTCCTGATGACCACCGGTCGGCCCTGCATCCCTTCCACGACCGTCCTGTACGCCTCGAACTGTTCCTCCTCGGTGGGAAGCATGGAGCTCTCCAGGTAGAGGAACTCCGTGCGGTAGAGGCCGATCGCCTCGCCGTCGTTCTTTATAACCTCGTCGAGGTCGCGCGACGAGCCCACGTTAGCGCCGAGCTCCACCCTGACCCCGTCGAGCGTGACCGTCTCCTTGCCGCGGATCTCGGAGAGTTTTTCAATGAAGCACTCGTATCTCTCCTTCTTCTCCCTGTATCGGGCCAATGTCTCATCGTCCGGATTGACTATGACCTCCCCGGTCTCGCCGTCCATGATGAGCAGATCGTCTACATCGACAGCGTCCAAGATGCCCTGCGCGCTCATGACCGCCGGTATCTGCATGGTCCGAGCGATTATAGCGGCGTGGGACGTCCTGCCGCCCGTCTCGGAGATCACCCCCAACGTCAGCTCCCGATCCATCTGCGACATGTCGGAGGCGGTGAAGTCGCGCGACACCAGGATGCCCCTCTCGCTGAGGCGGGTCATTCCCGACCCGCTCACCTGCAGAAGCAGCTTGATCACCCTCTCGGAGATGTCCCTGACGTCGTCCGAGCGGGCCTTCATATAGTCGTCCTCCATGTCCTCGAAGATCTGTACCAGGCTGTCCGCCACCTGCTTCACGGCCCACTCCGCGTTAGCGTTCTCGTCCATTATCAGCCCTTCGATACGTCCCGTGAAGTCAGGATCCTGCAGCATCAGCCCGTGGGCCTCGAAGATGGCCGCCTCGTTGGGCCCGACGTTCTTAAGCACCCTGGAGTAGGACTTGCGGATCTGCTCCCCGGCGAACTCCAGGGCGTTGCGGAATCGCCTGACCTCGCGCTCCGGGTAGTCGACGTACTCCTTCACAATATCGATCCGCTCTTTCCAGTGAATGACCGCCCTGCCTATTGCAATTCCCGGAGAAACGCCGATTCCCTTCATCGTGTTTTCGCACCTGCCTGTCAAAAATGTATTATATTATTATACACGCTGTCGCAGGTTTAGGGGGGAAACTTGATGTCCCTCATCGGGAGGAATGGAGAAAGGAAAAGAGGATTCGTCGTCACGTCAAGGGGGCGGCGAGGTTCGCCGGGGAGGCGAAAGGGTAGGGGCCGGGGCCTCTCGAAAAGGGAGGCCCCGGGCAGAATGGTGCCGTCAGTGAGACTTGAGCAGCAGGAGGGGCAGTGCCAGCAGCAGGGCGAAGGGCGAGTCTCCGACTAAACAGCCGCCGCCTCCGCCCGCGCCCGGGGGCGTCGGTGCGGGGGACTGGCCTCCGCTCTCGTAAGAACCCATGTCGACCGCTTGCCCCTGCGGTCGGGGCACGCCTCGCTGGTCCACGGGCGGCGCATCCTGGTTGATCCCCGCGTCGATCGCGGAGCTGCCTTCGAGCAGCGCGTGAGTAGGGGTGGGCCCGCCGTTGTCCGCAAGGGAGCCGAGCATCGGGTCGTCCTGCGTGTTGCCCGCGCCCGGCTGATCAGTGACGGAGAAGGACACTTCGACGGTGGAGGAGGAGTCGGCGGTCAGCTGTCCGGTGGAGGCGCCGCCCGACCAGAAGATGCAGTTGGTCGCGGTCGTCTTTGTCATGTTGTGGCTGTGTATCGCCCCTCCCTGGACGGAGGCGGTGTTCTCGGCAAAAGTGCAGTTGAGGATGACCGGCCTGCTGCTGTTGACGAGCATCATGCCGCCCCCCGTCTTGGCCGAGTTGGCCGAGAAGGTGCAGTTCACTACCGGGGAGTTGATGTCCGCCCAGAGGCCGCCTCCAATTTCGGCGTTGTTACCGAAAAAGGTGCACCCGGCGATCTCCATCTTGGTGAATCCATAATTCACGTACATGCCTCCGCCATCCTCGGCCGCCGTGTTAAGGGAGAAGACGGATTCCTCGATTCTGTTGTCTGAGTTTTGGAAGCCCGAGTTGTACATGCCTCCCCCGTTTTTTCCCGAGCTGTTGCCGAAGAAACCGCACCCGGACACCTCCAGCGAAGAGCAGGATTCATTCGACATCCCGCCACCCATCTGGCCGACGTGATTGTTGCGGAACAGGCATCCCGTGTAGGTGGTCGAGCTGGTGAACTGGTTCGCGACACCTCCTCCCCGCCATGCTGTGTTGTCGGAGAAGAGGCAGTCCCTGATCTCTACCGGGAGCTTGTTGTGGTAGAGGACGATGCCGCCTCCCAGGTTATCCGCCCGGTTCCCGGTGAAGTGACAGTTGGCTATCGTCGGGCTTCCATTTACGATGATCATCCCGCCTCCGTGTTCGCCCAGATTTTCCAGCGGGCCGGAGTAGTTCGCATTTCCGCCCGTCACGGTGAATCCGTCCAGCGTCGCGCCCGCGCCGACTTTTTCGCATCGCACCACGTGTATGCTGTTGTCGGCGTGGTCCTCCGGGTCGCCGATGTTTCCGGAGAGCACCGTCTCGTTACTCTCCCAATCTCGCTGCTCCCTCGACGTCTCGCTCCCGGAGAAGCCGCCGAAAATCGCAACGCCCGTCTTCATAGCGAAGGACTTGTACCGGTCCGTGCCGGTCGTCGGTTTGTATACGCCGGCGGCCACCCAGACCTCGTCGCCGTTGCTTGCGGCCGCAAGCCCGTCCTGAAGCCTGACGAAGGCATCGGCCCAAGAGGTACCGTCGTTTGTGCCGCTCGCGACCGAGTTGACGTAGACAACCGCCCCCTCCGAGACCTCCGCACCGAGCAGGAGCAGCGACAGAACGAACGCCCAAAGAATAGTCCGCTTATTGCAGGCAAACCAGTGGCACATGGTATCATCTCCTTCGACTCCGTTTTTAAGGAATTCGGTCCCCGAGTCCGTCTTGGAATTTTACCATAACGACAGGGCAGTGTGTAAAAGTCACCGCGTCCAAAGGCTCCTTCCGAGGAACGCAAGGCGGGCGAAAGAGCGTATAATAAATAAGTTGCGATGGAAGCAAACACTTTCGGAGGTGCCGAATGAAAAGGTACGAGGGATTGACCTCGCGAGAGGTCCTTGAAAGCAGGGAGATTCACGGCGAGAACACTCTGACCCCGCCCGCCCGGGCGCCGTGGTGGAGGCTCTACCTGGAGAAGTACGACGACCCGGTCATACGAATACTGCTCATCGCGGCGTGCATAGCCTTCCTGGCCGGGCTGGCGCGCGGGGAATACCTGGAGGCTGTCGGCATAGTGGTCGCGATCTTTCTGGCCACGACCATGGCCTTCATCAACGAGTACAAGGCGGGAAAGGAGTTCGACATACTCAACAGGGTGAGCGACGACGTGGGCTTCGAGGTGATCCGCGACGGCGAGTACCGCAGCGTGCCGAGGAGGGACCTGGTCGTGGGGGACATCCTGCTGCTGGAGACCGGCGAGGAGGTTCCGGCCGACGCGTCCGTGCTGGAGGCCGTGTCGCTGCAGGTGGACGAGTCGACTCTGACCGGCGAGTCCGCGGCCGTCACCAAGCTTCCGGAGGACGACCCCCGGAGCGCGGGGATTCAAAGCAATACAGCCTACCCGTCGCACCTCGTCTACAGGGGCACGATGGTCCAGGACGGGCACGGGGTCTTCCGCATCGATTCGGTAGGGGACGCCACGGAGATCGGCAGGACCGCGAAAGAGGCATACGAGACCCCGGACGAGCGCACCCCGTTGAGCCGTCGGCTCGACGGGCTGAGCAAGGTCATAGGGGTCGTCGGATTCGGCGTCGCGGCCGTGCTCTTCGTATCTCTGAGCCTTCACGCGAAGGTGTCGGGGGAGCTGGAGATGGATCGGGGACAGTGGATCTTCTCGCTCGTGCTGGCCGCGACCTTCCTGGTGGCCTCGGTGCGCGTGTGGTTGCCGATAGTCTACGACGCGATCGACCTGCTGGGAAGGGAACGCAGGCGACCGGAGTGGCTCGAGAAGGAGGGAGTCTGGCAGTGGGTCAAGCCGTTGCTCTTCGGGGCTGCCTTCTTCGTAGTTGCCTCCCTCGCGTCCTACCTTGCCGGGGTCCTGCCGTCGTCGCTCGGCGAGTACCTTAACGTCGACGCGGGCAGGAAGTTCCTCCAGTTCTTCATGATCTCCATCACCCTCATAGTGGTTGCGGTGCCGGAGGGGCTGGCAATGAGCGTGACCCTCTCGCTGGCCTACAGCATGAGGAAGATGACCGCGTCCAACAACCTGGTGCGCAAGCTGCACGCGTGCGAGACGATCGGTGCGGCCACCGTGATCTGCACGGACAAGACAGGCACCCTGACTCAGAACAGGATGAGGGTGCACGAGCTGAGCGTGCCCGCCTACTCGACGTCGACCGATCTTCTCTACGAGGCTATGGCGGCGAACTCGACCGCCAACCTGTCCAAGTCATCGGGCGAGACGGAGGTGCTGGGCAACCCGACCGAGGGCGCTCTGCTGATGTGGCTCTACGAGCGTGGGGAGGACTACAGGAGGATAAGGGGTTCCTTCGACGTGATCGACCAGCTCCCCTTCTCGACCGAGAGGAAGTTCATGGCGACGCTGGGCCGGGGGCGCGACGGGCTGACGACCCTGCACGCCAAGGGTGCGCCTGAGATCCTTATGGAGAGATGCTCGCGGATCCTGCTCTTCGAGGGCAGCGAGCTGTTCACCGACGATCACAAGGAGGAGATAATGGCCTCGGTGCGCTCCTTCCAGAGGAGGGGGATGAGAGTGATAGGCCTGGCCTCCCGCCGAATTCCCGAGGGGACGGAAGGGGACGCTTCGGAGCTGTCCGGCGATCTGACCTGGCTCGGCTTCGCGGCGATCTCCGACCCGGTGCGAGACGACGTGCCCGCTGCGATACGCTCGTGCGCGGAGGCGGGGATCGAGGTGAAGATAGTCACCGGCGACAACCGGGAGACCGCGCGGGAGATAGCGAGGCAGATCGGCCTGATCGAGGATGGCGTGGAGGCCGAGCACTCTCTGCTCACCGGGGACGAGTTCGAGGAGCTGGTCGACAGGCCGGAGTCCCGCGGGAGGATGCTTGACGAGCTGAAGGTGATGTCCAGGGCCAGGCCGTCGCACAAGCTGAAGCTGGTCAAGGCCTTGCAGGAGAGGGGAGAGGTGGTGGCTGTCACGGGCGATGGGACCAACGACGCCCCGGCCCTGAACCATGCGAACGTCGGTCTGTCGATGGGCAAGAGAGGGACGGCCGTGGCCAAGGAGGCCAGCGATATAATACTGCTCGACGACTCGTTCACCAGCATAGTCAACGCGATAATGTGGGGCAGGGGGCTCTACCAGAACATACAGCGCTTCATCCTCTTCCAGCTGACGGTGAACGTGTCGGCGATGGCGATAGTCCTGCTGGGGCCGGTGATCGGGATAGAGCTGCCGCTAACTGTCATCCAGATGCTCTGGGTGAACCTGATCATGGATACCTTTGCGGCCCTGGCGCTGGCCACGGAGCCGCCCCATCCAGAGGTGATGCGCGCAGGGCCGAGGAACCCGGACTCGTTCATAGTCACTCCGGAGATGGCGAGGGGCATATTCGGCTACGGGGCGCTGTTCGTCGTCGCGATGGCATCGATGTTGCTCTTCATCAGGGGAGGCGGAGTGTCGTCGCGCGAGCTGACGGTCTTCTTCAGCGTATTCGTCATGCTGCAGGTGTGGAACCTGTTCAACGCGCGCAGGATGGGGCTGAGCAGCTCTTCGTTCAGCGGACTGAGGGACAACCGTTGGTTCATCGGCATAGTCGTCCTGATAGTCGCCGGACAGGTGCTGATGGTGCAGTTAGGCGGCGGTGTCTTCCGCACTGTGCCCCTGTCCGTCCTGGACTGGGTTCTCATAATAATTGCCACGTCGCCCGTGATACTGATAGGGGAGGCGCTTCGCTTCCTCGCACGTCGCGGAGAGACCGCTCGGGCGACGTAACTGCCGCGACGAAAGCAAGAAAGGGGCGGCCTCGAGGCCGCCCCTGGTCTTTAGTTGCTGTAGGTGAATATGTTGTCCCAGAGCTCGTCCAGCCTGAAGAGGGTATCGTCAAGCGACGGGACGACAAGTCTTTCGCCCTCCTCCTTGGTCAGAAGCCCCTTGTCCTCCAGCTTGCGCAGAGCGTCGTCGACCTCGAAGTCCAGCTCCACTCCGAACCTGTCCTTCAGCCATTCCTCGATTCGGTCGTCCAGCTCCTCCTCAGTGAAGCTCGTTCCGTTCCGGTTGCGCTCTGTCAGAAGGAACCAGTAGGCCAGCAGCGCCTCCTTGCACTCCTCCTCCTCGGCCTCGTGAACCAGGAAGTCGAATACGCCGGCGTTGTTGTCAAGGTTGTGAAAGTAGAGGGTCTTCATCAGCTTGGCCTGGTGCCTGTCCTTGGTTATCCTGTACTTGGAGAAGACCTTGAAGGAGATGGTGCCGACTATCACTAATGCCGCTAGTATCGGGAAGAGCTGCTCTTTGAAGTGAGCCCAGTCGATCGCCCTTCCCGCTACGACGGCGGTTACCAGGGTGCCTATCACCAGTATGGCGGGTATGACGCGGTTCACCACTCCGAGGATGCCCGCCGCCAGTGGGAGCAGTATCTTGCCCTTGTCCACCAGTGTCATCTGTATCGTGATGTCGGGGAAGAGGGTCTGCAGGGTTGAGACAGGGACGTTCTTGAAGGCCTTCAGGAAGATGGTGGGAGTCTCGTCCGTATCGGCGGGGGCCTTCTTCTCCGGCTTTTTCCCCTGGACGGCCTCCCTGGCCATGCGTTTTTCCCTCTCTCGCTCGGTCTCCGCGGCTGTCTTGACGTAGGTTTCGTAGAACTCCTCCACGTCCTCGCTGCTCTTCAACCTGATGAGAATCATAAGCCGCTGGATGACCTCCTCGAGCTCCGGCTCGACCGACTCCTTCTTTCCACGGAGGGAGCTCCACCAGGAGAGAGGCGTCCTCGGCTTGGGGGCGAACATGCTTCCCCTGCGGAAGATGAGCACCTCGTCGTACTTGTCGAGGTTGACCTTTATATTCAACCCCCGGGGGGCTGCCTTGGTCATTATCTCGTTGAGTTCCTCTACTGGGAACTCCCGGTAGTTGGCGGCCAGAAGGAGCTCCTTCAACGCCTCCACCATTTTTGCGAACCGGAGGTCGTGCGACTCGTTGTCGAGGCCGAACTTCAGAGTATCGGCGTCCGGGTTGAATATGTGATACGCCCTGCGCGCCCTCTTAAGTGTGTCGTGAAAGTCATAGTGGTAGGTAGCCTCCACCAGCTCCGCCACCCTTCGGAACTTCTCGGCGTCCGCCTCTGTCCGCGACTCCTCGCACAGGGCGTCGACCAGGTCGTCGGTCCTCAGGGGAATGAACTTGTCAAGCTCGGGGTTGATCGCCATCTATCTCCCTCCCGCATGCGATCTTGCGCGCCGGCTGCGCGCTCTTCCAAATGTGTAGTATAGCACGGAGCGCACCTCTCTATGCTCGGTCGCACTCCTGCCTGCGCAGAAAAACAATGTCCGCTCCGCACGGGACCCTGCTCTTCTTGGAGGGGTTGAGAACGACCTTTCGGGCACTGCGCTCTATATGAGCGCCCGTCTCCGGCGGCTCCGGCTCCACCCAGCCCAGGGGGATGCAGCCGTTGTGAGAACCCCCGAGCAGTTCGGCGAAGGTGGTCCTGTCCGATTCGAACCCGGGGACCGAGTCCTCGACGGGGCTGCAGGCGATATCCACGTCTCCGTACTGGATGATGGTTCTGAAGAGCTCCTCGAACTCCGGCTGAAGCGCGAAGGTCGTCAGAAGCCTCGCCGTCGTCAGAGGGGCTATGACGTTCGAGCAGCTCCTTATGTTGCGCACGACGGCCTCCGAGTCCACGGTCAGGGTCTCCACGATAAGGCGGACGTCCTTCTCGACGGCCTCCTCTATCATGTGGCTCAACATCAGCAGCTTGGAGGTCGTCTCCGCGTCGATCTGGTCGGGCGTGGCGGAGTCAAGCAGGTAGCCGTCCGCCAGCAGCACGATCATGTCGAAGGAGGGCAGGTCCAGCGCGGAATTAATCTCCTCCTCGTTGCGGAAGCGGCACTCGGTGAAAGCCACCCCGCCCGGCAGGGGCGAGTTCGAGTACTCGTCGTACCAAGCCCTGAACTCCTCGTCGGTCTGGTTGTCCGCGATCGTGACGGACACATCCACCGACGACATCTCGTCGATGATGAAGGGCAGCCTCGGGTTGACTCCGACTATAAGCAGATCTCCGGAGGGTGGGACGTCCGGGCACCAGGGCGACGGGCCCTCTCCGTCGGCATAGGGCTTCGTCCTGGACTCGAAGAACGACGCGTCGTAGGAGTCCTCGCTCAGGACGATGACGTCCGTGCCGCCCGGCAGCTCGTCGTCGGGCGGAGGCACCATGACGAACTCGTTGTCCCGACCCCTGTAGCCCACCGGGACCGACCTCGGGAAGGCATTCATCAGGTCGCGCCACTTCCACGGCGTCCCGTCGGGGAGGGCGACTATGTGAAACTCGTTCCCTTCAGGGGTGAGGAGCTCGTTGTATATGTCCTCGGCGAAGGGGTTTACGCACATGGCGGCGATCAGCTTTCCCGTGAAAAAGACCGGGTTGAAGAAGACCTTCACGCTCCTGTTGCCGAACGGCCGCAGGAACTCCGTGACATGGTAGCTCCTGCTCAGGTCCAGGTAGTTGAGCACTATCACCGGCTCGTGCCTGCCGCCCTGCTTGCTGTCGAGCAGAGTCTCCAGCGCGACGAGCGTGCGTGTTACCACCGGGTCGTTCAGTCGCTCCGAGAGCCTGCTGTTCGCCGCCCTCTCGCCCAGCACTATCACGGCCCGGGCCTTGTGTGCCGATATCCTCTCGAGCGCCTCGGCGTTGTGAAAACTGCCGATCCTGGTTATGACCTCCACGTGAGGCCGGGACTCTATCATCTGGTCGGACGACTCGGGCGGGCGCTCCCTTGCGACCACCACCCTTATAAGCCTCTTCCTCTCGTTGATGCAGTAGCTCTCCAGCTCATCTATTATGTGAGGGACGCACTCGTTGAAGCCGAGCAGCACGATGTGCCCCTTCTCGCGGACCTCGCCCCGGCCGCTCTTCAGGTCGTCGAGGCGCTCCATCAGCTTTCCGATGATGATGGCTATCAGCACGCCGTTGAACAGAACTATGCCGATAAAGGAAAGGACCAGGATCGCGACCTTGACCGCGGTCTCCTGCCCGCTTACCTCGAAGATGCTGTCCGAGCTGATCATCGTTATCAGGGAGAACCAGAGATTGTCGCCGTGCTCGAAGCCGGCCCCGAGGGCGTTCAGTATGGCAGTGAAGACCCATACGAAGCCGAGCGAGACCAGGATCATGGTCATCACCTGCCGGAGCATCGAGACCTCCAGCAGCCGCTTGAACCGATAGGAGAGGCTGCGAGCCGCCTCGGAGCTCTTCATGCTGTGGAAGCGAAGCAGCCTGAATATGCGGGGCAGGCGAAGCAGTCGCAGCATGGATGCGCCTCCGCCGGGGAAAAGGAAGAATAGAAACTCGTCCCACGGGATGGTGGCCACCCAGTCCATCCACCAGTCGGGCAGGTACTCTCGTTTATCCGTCGAATAAGTGAAGAATCGGGCGGAGAGCTCGACGGCGAATATCGCCGAGAAAAAGAGGTTGCACGTTTCCAACGAATCACTGTCGATAAAGAGCGAGAGCACCGCCGTGACCACCGAGGCGGAGATAAGCAACAGAAGCACGGCGTCGACAGCCGTGTGTTTGAAGAAGGCGTCGAGCCTCCTGGAGTAGCCCATCTTCTTTGATAGCGACGGCATCTACCGTCCTCCCTTCTTATCTTATCGTCCTGCGGCGTGCCTCTCTACCGTGTCCTCACTTGGCCTCCACCGTCAGCAGGACGTCCACTCCCGCGCGCACCCTGCCGAATGCCGCGCTGAGCGACTTCACCAATTCGCCGGTTGTGATGATCACCGGCGTGAGCAGGGAGGGGGCCTTCGAGGCGACAAGTGCGAGATCGAAGCGGACTATAGGCTCGCCAGCCTTTACAGTGTCCCCCGCGGAGGCCAGCAGGGCGAAGCCCTCGCCTTCGAGGGAGACAGTGTCTATCCCCACGTGCACAAGTATCTCCAGGCCGTGCGCCCCCCTGATACCGAAGGCATGCCCGGTTGGGAAGAGGGCCGCCAGCTCGCCGTCGCAAGGGGCGAGCACGTTCCCCCCCTCGTCCGGCATAAGAGCGACCCCGTCGCCCATCATCCTCTCTGCGAAGACCGGGTCGGGAACCAGCTCCAGCGGCACGACCTTCCCGCTGAGGGGAGCCAGCAGTTCGAGTCGCTTTCCTTCCAGCCCGAACAAGTCCGTCACCTCGCTATCGAGGCCGCCATCCTGCGCCAGGCGTGGCGCCTGCCGCGGATCGCGATGGAGTAGGCGAGGATATTCTCCGGCACTGCCACGCCCGGGCTGTAGCCCGAGTCACCGATGTGGTGGATATCCGCCCCGCTGCACTTGCACCAGAGGGCGATACGCCTGATGGTGCTCTCGTCCGCTCCCTCCTGCGACGTGCCGATGGAGGTCATCGCCATGGCGCCCTTCGAGTGTATCATCTCGACGAGCGAACGCGCCAGCTCGGGCGTGATGCCCGGCACTGTGCCGGGGGCGGGGATGAGGACTATGTCCGCGCCGTCATCAATCCAGCGTTCTATGATAGACTCGTCCACCAGGTCCGCACCCGCGTCCGCGAGCGACCCGGCCGCGTGCATCTTTCCCGCCGCGATGATCGGGTCTGCCCCCACCGCCTCTCGTATGCCCCTGATGGACTCGGCTATCGAGGATGTCGTCACGCCGGTGGCCGGGTTCCCGGTTATCAGGAGCATGTCCACTCCCTGCTCTATAGCGAGTTTGGCGATCCCGGGCGTCGCCCTGCGTCCCTCCGGAAGTGCGACCTGCGGCCCGGAGAGGCGCTCCGCCGTGTCCACCGGCTCCAGGTTTATCGCTATCGGCCGTCCGACGAGCCGCTTCAGGGCCGATATGGCCGAGGGAGCGCCGTCGCCCCGGACGCTCGCCGCACGCCCCTGCCCGTAGGTCCTCAGGAAGAACTCCTCGTCGCTGCCTATCTCCAGGCCCTCGATATTCGGGGCGAGCACGTCGTACATGTTCAGCAGGATGATGTCCGCGCCGAAGGCCCTCGCCACCTCGGCGTTGGTCACGTCGCCCAGCAGCGCCGCCGCCGGGGCTATCACCTCCGCGGCGAGGGTGCGCCCCTCGGCGGACCTTATGCTGGTCAGAAGCTCGCGCCCGCTCATGGCGAGCAGGTCGGACGCGTTCGCGTCCAGAATGCGTCTTGTCACCTGTTTCTCCTTTCTCATCCCAGGAGGGCGGCCGCGGCCTCGTCCAGAATGACAGTCGTGTCCGGGTGGAGCTGAAGCAGGGATGCGGGAAGCTCCGGCGTTATCGGCCCGCGCGTCATTCCAAGGACAGGCTCGGCCTTCGACTGGCCAGACGCGAGGAGGAGTATGCGGCGCGCGTTCATTATCGTCCCTACCCCCATCGTGATCGCGGTCGTCGGCACCTCCCCGTCGGCGAAAAAGTGCGAGTTCGCCTCGATAGTGCTGTCGCTTAGCCGGGCCAGGTGCGTGTGGACGCTAAGCTCGCTCCCCGGCTCGTTGAAGCCTATGTGTCCGTCGCGCCCCAGTCCGAGCACCAGGATATCGATTCCGCCCGCCTTGCGGATGGCCTCCTCGTAGCGCAGGCTCTCCGCCTCCAGGTCGCTCGCGGTGCCGTCGGGGATGTGGGTGCTCTCCGGCCTGATGTTTACGTGGGAGAAGAGGTGTTCCTGCATGAAGAAGCGGTAGCTCTGAGGGTCGTCGGGCCTCAGGCCGACGTACTCGTCCAGGTTGAACGAGATCGCGTGCGAGAAATCCGCGACCCCCTCCCCGTGCAGCCGTACAAGCTCCCTGTAGAGTCCCTTGGGCGTCTCTCCGGTCGGCAGCCCGAGCACGCTCTCCGGCCTTTGAATTAGTTGAGAGACCAGTATGCAGGCCGCCATGCGGCTCATCCGGTCATAGTCCTTTGCGATTACAATGCGCATTTCGGTTGAAGACCTCCTTGCCTCCGATATAAGTCCCTATAACGCTCCAGTCGTCGTCGAGCAGCGCGAAGTCGGCGTAATAGCCGGGCTCTAGCCTGCCCCTGTGCCTCTCCCCGATAAGCTTCGCGGGGTTGGCCGAAACGAGTCTGACCGCCTCCCAAAGGGGCAGCCCGACCGAGCAGGCGTAATTCTTCATGGCGACGTCGAGAGTCAGCACGCTTCCGGCGATCGTCCCGTCCGCCAGCAACGCCCTCCTTCCTCGCACCATCACCCTCTGCCCTCCAAGGTCCCGCTCCCCGTCGCCCAGCCCTGCGCCGCGCATGGCGTCCGACACCAGCACGACCCTGTCAAGGCCCTTTATCTTGTGCAACAGGCGGAAGACCGCCGTGTGAGAGTGGACTCCGTCGGCGATAAGCTCGCAGAAGACGTCGGCGTCGAGGGCCGCTCCCACCAGTCCCGGCTCCCTGTGGTGGAATGGTGGCATGCCGTTGAACAGGTGGGTCACGCTGCTCGCTCCCCGGTCGAATGCCTGCATGGCCTGTTCGTAGGTCGCCTGCGAATGCCCTATAGATGGAACTATGCCCTCCTCCCGCAGGGCCTTGAGGAGGGAGAAAGCCTCATCTTCCTCGGGGGCGAATGTCACCAGTCGAAGGACATCGCTCCACCTCCGGACGAACCCCGGATCGGGCCGTCGAACATGGGTGCCGTCCTGGGCACCGACGCGACCGGGGCTGATGAACGGTCCCTCGAGGTGGGCCCCCAGCACTGTCGCGCCGTTCCATACCGCCCCCTTAGCAACCTTCACCGCGTCGAGAGCGGCCTCGATACGCTCCGAGGACATCGTCATCGTGGTGGGGCAGAAGGCCGTGACACCATGAGCCGCCAGGCCCGCCGCGATGGTCTCGAGCGAGCCGGCCTCCGCGTCCATCGCGTCCGATCCGAGCCCCCCGTGGACGTGGACGTCTATGAAGCCGGGGACGATCCATGCACCGCCTGCGTCCAGCAGCTCCGCCCCGGACGGGATCTCCGCCTCCGGGACGAAGTCGATCACTCGTTCGTCGAACAGCAGCGCCAGACCGTCAAACCAGGATCTGCCGGCGACTATTCTACTCCCTGCAAGCGCCTTCATTCCACCACCTCCGCGCCAAAGAGCCCTCCCTCCGGCTCGCGAAGGGAGGGCTCGTCATAGCGACCGGTTTGGGCGGTCCGCCCAAGTTCCGGCATTTTACCGGTCCGCGCGGTGGTCGCCGCGCCATCCGGTACGGGCGAAGCCTCCCTACTTCTTCATGAGCCTCTTCATGACGTCGCCCAGCAGCTCGGCCTTCGTGCCTATGACGATCTGCAGAGTAGTGGAGTTTGGGCGAACCAGGCCGGTGGCGCCAAGGGCCTTTATCTTTGCCTCCTGGACCAGCTTGCCGTCGCGAACCACGAGGCGAAGGCGAGTGATGCACGCGCCTATCTCCTCGATGTTGTCGGCGCCGCCCAGGGTAGCCAGGTAGTCCAGGGCCAGCTTCTCGAGGTCTGACTTCGACACTGCCGCCGCCGTGGCGCCGATCGCCTCCTCCTCGCGACCCGGAGTGAGCAGGTTGAGGCCCCTGATAACCGCGACGAAGAGGAAGTAGTAGACGGCCGCGAAGGCAAGACCAATCGGGATGATCATCCACCCCTTGGTCGACAGTCCGTAGTTCAGCACGTAGTCTATGGCCCCGGCGGAGAAGCCGAAGCCGTGGTGCACCCCCAGCATCGTGCATACTGCCAGTGCGACGCCGCTTAGCAGGGAGTGGGCCACGTAGAGAACGGGC
This sequence comes from Synergistaceae bacterium, assembly GCA_012521675.1. NCBI lineage: Bacteria > Thermotogati > Synergistota > Synergistia > Synergistales > Synergistaceae > Synergistaceae bacterium. The sequence continues at coordinate 38,566 of JAAYLU010000018.1, forward strand.
GCGAGGAACATGAAGGCGAACTCTATCGGCTCGGTTATGCCTGTCAGGAAGGATGTCAGAGCCACGCTGAGCAGGATCCCGGACACGGCCTTCTTGTTCTCTTCCTTGGCCGTTGTGTACATGGCGAGAGCGGCCGCAGGAAGGGCGAACATCATGATCGGGAAGAAGCCGGTCATGAAGATCCCTGCCGTCGGGTCGCCCGCGAAGAAACGGTGAAGATCGCCTGTTACCACGGCACCCGCCGCGTTGGTGAACTCGCCGAACACGAACCAGACCATGCTGTTCAGCACGTGGTGCAGCCCGAGCGGCAGGAGCAGCCGGTTAAGAGTGCCGAAGGTGAAGGCGCCCATCAGCCCCGCGCCCAGCAGCCATTCGCCTACCCTGTGGATGGCGTCCTGAACGGGCGGCCAGACGTAGCCGAACACGAGGGCCAGCACGATGCTGGCAATGGAGGCCACTATCGGGACGAACCGTTTCCCTCCGAAGAAGCCCAGCACGTCCGGCAGTTTGGCGTCGTGGTACTTGTTGTAGAGCAGACCCGCCGTCACTCCGGAGATGATCCCCGCCAGCACCCCCATGTTGATATCGGGGTTGATCGTGACGACCGCCTTGGTAAGGGTGAAATAGCCTACAGCTCCCGCGAGGGCCGCCGCGCCGCCCCCGTCGAAAGCCACTCCCACCGCGATGCCGACCGCGAACAGCAGCGCAAGATTGTCGAAGATCGCCGCCCCCGCCTGCATCACAAAAGGAATATCCAAAACGTCGTCCGCGCCCAGCCTGAGAAGCAGCGCGGCCGCCGGCAGCACTGCCACCGGAAGCATTAAAGCCTTGCCTAGTTTCTGTAGACCCTTGAGCATCTGCAACACCTTCCCTGTATTGTTATCGAGGGCGACGCCCCCTTGAAACACTGGATGCCGAACAAGATCTCGTACTTGAATCTCTTTTCCCTGTAGATGCACTTGGAGTACTCTACCGTTATCCGAGGCTCCACGAACGCCGGGCGGCGCTTGGGCGTCCGGACGTTCTCGGGAGAGAAGGGCTCGCCTTTTCCAACAGGCAACAGGCGAATCTGCGGACTCCCTCCACGACACATAGTCATATACATGTCATGCGGACTATACTACTTGGCCGGGGTCGCGTCAATCAGATACGACCGGTACTTTGAATATGGAGCAAAAAACTAAAATGCCTTGACTTTTAAATGAATTATCATATACTAACCATCGTAAATACGTGCGCATGGACTTTCAATGTGGTATCTTTAGTGCAGGCACAAGTATTGCATTCAAAAGAAAGGGGGATTAGTCGTGAGCGAGGCTAAGGCAGGTTGCACTGTTCCCGCCCCTGAGGTGGAGGGCGTCGGAAAGGACGCCGCCCATGGCGAGACTATCAAGAAGGAGGTCGTTCGGATGGGAGTAACAGTCGGGATGAAGGCGCCTGATTTCACCGCGCCTGCGTTTTACAAGGGTGGTTTCACGACCGTAAAGCTGTCGCAGTTCGCGGGGAAGTGGGTGTCGCTCTGCTTCTACCCGGGCGATTTCACTTTCGTATGAGCGACGGAGGTGTCGGCGGTCGCCGACCGTTACGCGGAGTTTCAGGCTCTTGGAACCGAGGTTATATCCATGAGCGTCGACAGCCAGTTCGTCCACAAGGTGTGGAACGACGTGGAGCTCTCCAAGATGATAGAGGCCGGGGGAGTTCCCTTCCACATGGGTTCGGACGGCGGCGGGGCGATAGGGACGATCTACGGGGTGTACGATGCTGCGCACGGAGTGGACGTTCGCGGGCGCTTCATAATCGACCCGGACGGAGTGATCCAGGCGATGGAGGTGCTTACCCCTCCGGTCGGGCGCAACGTGGACGAGACCCTGCGCCAGATCCAGGCGTTCCAGCTTGTGCGCAAGACTGGCGGGGGAGAGGTCACCCCGTCGGGCTGGACTCCGGGAGGAAAGGTTCTCAAGCCGGGGCCGGAGCTTGTCGGCAACGTCTGGAAGGAGTGGACCCCGAAGGACGTCTACAAAAAGAAGTAGAGACGGCACGAAAAAAAAGACGCCCCTTTGCAAAGGGGCGTCTTTTTCATCAAGGTCGGCGGAGCACGACGATCAGGAGGGGCAGAAGCAGCAAAAGCGTCCCCGTGCCCGTGCCCCCGGGCAGGAGCTGGCATCCGTTGGTATTCTCCTCCGGGTCGGAATTCGGGGAGGGGACGGCGAGGATTATCGGATCCGAGAAGATCCCGTCCTTGAGGCCGTCCAGGAATATGAACCATCCCTCTTGGAACGGCTGTACCGCTTTATCCGGGTTGCGCGCCGCGCCGTCGAAGAGGAGTGCACGGAAGTTGATCACGTAGGCGGAGTCTCTCTCCCTCGCGTCGAAGAAGCCCTCGACCCCGGGGCCGCTCGTGTGCGAGGTGAAAAACGCCCCCAAGGGATGCCCGGATCTCGTTGCGCACTTGACCAAGTCGAACAGGCGAATGTTCTCTCCCTCGCCCACGGCCTTGAATATCCTGATCTCACGCAGCAGAACCTCGTTCATGGGCTCTCCGGACTCTATCGCCTCTTTGATTCTTTCTGCCAGCTTCGGGTCGGCGGCCGAAAGAGAGGAGTGGTACACCGTCAATGTGTAGCTGACGGTCAGGAATCTGCCTGCAAGGTCTTCCTCTACGGGCTGGAACTTGAAGCTGTCCGCGATGAGAGTCAGAGGCGACGCCTCGTTGCCCTCCGCGTCTCTTGTGATAAGGGACGCAAGCTTGCCGGACAAGACAAGCAATTCCTCGTCCGTGATGCCTCTGGATTCAAGAGCAGGTATGGGATCAGCCGTGAGTACTCGTATCTGGGAGCGCTGGCCCGGTCCGAGATCGAGGATTCTTCGTCTATTGGATATCAAGCTTGCAAGCCTGGCATTTTCTGTCTTGTTGAAGTCGAGCAAAGAGAAGACCGGCTCCGCCGCCTCGCCGGGGGCCGGGTCCTCGTCGTCCTCTTGAGGTTCCGGCTCCTGTATGGGCCCGATGCCCGGATTTCCGACCAGTCGGTCCTCGATCTTACCGGGGTCGTCAACTTCTGCTTCGTCATCGACGATCACCTGGTCTTCTTCGGTCTCGACGGGTTCGGGGACGTCCGGGTCCTCGTCCGTCTCTTGTATGAATGGATCGGGAGGCGTGGGCATGGCAGGCCCATCGTCGGGAGGCATGTGAGCAGTATGAGGCGAAGAGGCGTAAAGATCCGGGACGACCACATATCCACCAGACGGCCCGGGAGGAGTCTGTTCTTCCGGCGTCTCGATCCTTGTGCTGGTGCCGGCCCTGGCGGCCCCGCCGATGCGGGCATAGAAGGCCGATATGAAGATGCCCTCTCCGGCGTCGATTACGACTGTCTCCGCGTTGGGGGTGTTCCATCCGCTGGTCGCCCGGAAGGAGACAGTGTACTCGCCCGGGGCCAGCCCGTCAAGGGATGCGCCGCTTTTCAGCCACGGTCCGTCCAGCCTCCACCCGGCCTCCTCGGGACCGTCGATCTCGATGGTGATCGATCCGGTGGGAATGTACGCCGCATACAGCTCTTCAGTGCCGCCGGGGGCAAGGGAGACCATCATGTCGGAGGGTTTCAGCCATCCGACGACCTCGGTGAACGATACTACGTAATCGCCCGGAAGAAGTCCCTCCAAAAGCCCGTCCGACTTGGTGTACCCGCCCGGTTTTCCCGGGTTCAGGCTCCATTCGGCCTCCGCCGGCCCGTCTATCGCGATTTTGACGGATGCGGTCAGAGGAGCGTAGACCCCCGCGGCCCTGGCTTCGCTGTCCCCGGAGATAGTCACCTGCATGGGGTCGGGAGTCTTCCAGCCGATTATTCCGCTGAAGGTGATGTTTACATCTCCCTCCTCAAGGACTAGCGTATCCTCCGGGCGCCTCCACGTCTTTCCTCCATCGATGCTCCACCTGGCTCCCGCGGACTCGGCGTCTTCGGGAAGGAGTGCGACGGACAGGCTGCCCCAGCTGGTCGCGGGTGTCTCGTCCGAAGAGGGGGGATCCGGTGTCTCTGCCGTATCAAGCGCCATTTCCACTCCCTCAAGGAGGATATCAGCGGTCGCGGGTACACAGCCCATCGGCAGCAGAAAGACGGCCGCGATTATTACGATGCAGATTCTAGTCACTGTACGAAACACCTGTCCGCACCCCCTTTTTTCTTTTCACAAGTGTAGGTTGCAAGAGTCGATATGTCAACGATTTACTGGTTTTAAGCGCTATTTTCTGCCAGTCAGTCCGAAAGCCAAGGGCAGGAGGAAGAACAAGACTGACGCGCCTCCGCCAAGGGCGTTGCAACCGCCACCGCCGTCCCCTCCGGGTCTTGGGTCGGGGCCGGGAGGCTCGTCGGAGTACTCGCAGGCACCGATGTCGACGCCTTCTCCCCTGGGCCTCGCCATTCCGCGCTGGTCAGTGGCCGGGATCGCCACATTGCCCGAGATCCTTGTTCCAACGGCAAGGCCCGAGTCGATGGCGGGGCTCTCGGGGTCGGGCAGGCAGGTATCTGTATGACCTCCGTTGTTGAGCAGAGCGCCGAGTCTTGGATCCTCGTCTATGTTGCCGTCGCCTCCGAAACCGCCCTCGACGATGCTGTAGGAGACGGTCATGGTCCCGCCCTCGGAGCGAATCTCGCTGCTGTCCCTCCACAGTATGGAGTTTGCCACTACGGGGCTGCACTGGAAGTTGAACATCCCCCCTCCAACGGCCGCCCTGTTGAGGGTAAATGTGGAGTTGACGATTATAACGCTGCTCTTGTCGTTCAGAATCGCTCCTCCGTTTGCAGCGGCGCTGTTCGAGTAGAAAGTGCAGTTGATTATGACCGGGTCGCTGTCAAAGCTGGTGATAGCTCCCCCGTTCTCGGATCTGTTGGAGTCGAATGTGGAGGCGGTTATCCTGGGAGAACACTCCGAATTGAACAGCCCTCCTCCCTCGATCATGGACCTGTTGGCTGAAAAGGAGACATCTTTGATCACGGGGCTGCTCTTCCAGTTTGCCATCCCACCGCCGGACTCCAGCGCGACGTTTCCGTAGAAAGCCGATTTTTCTATGGACGGGGCAGCGGTTTGAGCGGCACTCTCGTCCTCCTTGGCACAGTAGGTTAGAAGCCCTCCCCCCGACCTCGCCCTGTTGTTAGCGAAGGAGCAGTCCGATATCGAAAGGCTGCTGTCCTCGACATAAACGCCGCCTCCAAAGTTCCCCTCGTTGTCCGAGAAGAGAGTGTCCCTTATCATCGGGGCGCCGTCTTTTACATAAAGCCCGCCTCCGTGATCGCCTCGGTTGTCATGAAAATGGCAGTTCGTTATCCTTGTGTAGCCGCTGTTTATCCTCATCCCTCCGCCGCAGCCCAGATCGCCCTCGTCGTTTGCCCTGCCGCCCGTTATGGTTAGGCCGTCCATTGTGGAGGGGATGCCGAAGTCGTCGCTGACCACCACCACGCTGTAGCTGTTGGATAAAGTGCCTTCGGGCAGTTCGATGACTCCGCTCAAGATCGTGGGGTTTCTCTCCCAGTCACGTTGGCTGCGCGCCGTCTCGTTCCCCGCGAAGCCTCCGAAAAGCGCTACACCGGGGTTCAAGAAGAAAGAGTGTTCCCTGGGCGTCTTTTCGGGCGTATCGTCGTCCTTCGCTCTTTGATCCTCGGAGGAGTCGGGAACCGAGTAGGGGCGGTAGCTCCCAGCTGCGAGCCAGAACTCGTGCCCGTTTCCGGATTTTTCCAGGGTCTCGATGAATCCGCGCTCTCCCAGTGCCTTCTCCCAGGAGGAGCCATCGCCCGTCCCTCCGGGTTTGACTTTGTAAACGTAGGCCTGCACCGCAGAAGCGGAGAATAGGCAGAGCAAGACTGCCAGAAGCGGCGCTATCAGAGTTGCGCGTTTATGGGTTCCGATCGACGACCTCATCATGCCAAGACCACCTTCCAAAAGAGAGTAACGGACAACCGACAGGAGTCCAACCCCCTGTGATGGTCCGATTTTTCCTATGCATACGATTATACTACAAAGCCGATATCTCAAGGAGCTTGCGACCAGGGAACCCATTAGCGGACCGCCTTCGGCGGGAGATTCCTCGCTGCGCTCGGGATGACAAATACCCGTCGTCCCGAACGACCAACGGGAGGTAAGCAGGCGACAGGCGACGCGAAGCGAGGCTAGTCGATCGATATCCCGATGGTATTTGTCGGAAAAAAACAGCCCCCGAGACTGAGAGGTCCGGGGGCTGTTTCGGATTACCGTTCCTACAGGTCCTTTGGCTTCAGGTGGGCCAGGAAGTGCTTAAGCCCCTGCACCGGCGGCTCGTAGACCATCTCCAGTCTCCATCGTATGGAGTCGCGGCGCTTGAAGACGTTGACTATACTCTCCGCCGTGTACTCCATGTGGCCGTTGGTGTAGGTGCGTCTATTGATCGCCAATCGGTAGAGCTCCAGTTTCGGGAAGATCCTCTCGCCGGTCTTCTCGTCCTTGCTCTCGAAGGCCAGGGCGCCAAGCCCAACGCCCCGTATCGCTCCCTCTCGATAGATCTCCACCGACAGCACGTCGGCGGGGTAGGAGGCCTGCGGTATGTGCGGCAGGAATGCGGCGGCGTCGATGAACACCGCATGTCCGCCGATCGGCTGGATGCAGGGGACCCCGCCTTCCTCCAGAAGCTCGCCGAGGTAGCGCACCTGGGCTATCCTGTGGGTCAGGTGCTGTTCGTCGGTCATCTCGCGCAGTCCGACCGCCAGCGCTTCGAGGTCTCGTCCGGCCAGGCCGCCGTACGTCGCGAAGCCTTCGAACAGGATGACCCTGGGGGCTAGCTTGTAGTACATCTCTTCGGTGCGGCAGGCGACGAGCCCGCCGATGTTCACAAGCGGGTCCTTCTTGCAGGAGACCGTTATGGCGTCGGCGTTCTCCATCATGGCGAGCAGGATCTCCGCTATGGACATGTTCGCGCACTCGCTCTCGCGGCTCTTGATGAACCAGGCGTTCTCCGCCATGCGGGCCGCGTCGAATAGCAGCGGTATGCCGTGCTTCTTAGCGACCGCCCCGACCTCCCTGATGTTGGCCAGGCTTACCGGCTGTCCGTCGCCGGAGTTGTTCGTGACGGTTATCATTATGAACGGAATACGGC
>JAAYLU010000019.1 GCA_012521675.1 Synergistaceae bacterium
GATGCACATAGTCGAGACGGCTATGGAGGCGATGAGGCAGGTCGGACTGGAGCCGAAGATCATCCCGGTGCGCGGCGGCACGGACGGCTCGCAGCTCTCCTACAGGGGGCTGCTGACGCCCAACATCTTCACCGGGGCGCACAACGCCCACGGCAAGCACGAGTTCATCCCGGTGCAGTCGATGGAGAAGGCCGTGGAGGTAATACTGAAGATAGTGGAGCTTTACGCGAAGGGGTAGGGGTGAAGAGTCCTCACAGCTTCACCACTTGTCATCCCGAGGCGGTTTTTTGCCGAGGGATCTGGTTTTGATGTTTGCATAAGCGATGGACACGAACGGGAGGGACGCCCGTTCGGTCCCCTGCTTAGATCCCTCCTCCCGCTGGTCGTTCGGGATAAGCGATGGACACGAACGGGAGAGACGCCCGTTCGGGATGACAGAGGGAAGGCATTCGTTCGGGATGACTGCACCTGTCGTCCCGAGGCGGTTTTATCGCCGAGGGATCTGGTTTTCCCTGCCTCTCACCTTGACTGGCGCACTATCTTCGCCGCGAAGTAGCCCGCCCCGAGGCCGTTGTCTATGTTCATAACCGCCACTCCGGACGAACACGTGTTTAACATCGTCAGCAGAGCGGACAGCCCTCCGAAGTTCGCCCCGTAGCCCACACTGGTGGGCACCGCCACAACCGGACAGGCAACCAGCCCGCCGACCACGCTGGCGAGCGCCCCCTCCATCCCGGCGACCGCCACTATCGCCTTCGACCTCTGCAGGATGTCGACGTGCGCCAGCAGCCGGTGAAGTCCAGCCGCGCCCGCGTCGTACAATCGCTCGACCGAACAGCCCATGTACTCGGCCGTAATGGCCGCCTCCTCCGCCACGGGGACGTCGCTGCTGCCGGCGGAGACCACGGTCAGCCCTTCGAGCTTGCTATGCTCTTCCCTTCGAACTCCTATTATTCTTGCCCTTTCGTGGTATATCGCGTCCGGCATGGCCTCGTGGACTACCACGTACTGATGTTCGTCCGCCCGGGAGAAGAGTACGTTGAAGGCCGAGTCGGCAAGAGAGTTGGCTATAGCGGCCAGCTGCTCGTCGCTCTTTCCGGGGCAGTAGACTATCTCGGAAAAGCCCTTTCGAATGCGGCGGTGGGTGTCCATCTTCACGTCCCCGAGGTCCTTGAAGGGGAGCGACCTTATGCGCGCGGTGAACTCGGATTCGTCGAGGGCGCCCTCTTTCAGACGCTTGATTAGCATACCCAGTTCATGTTCGTCCATGATGTGCGGCCATCTCCTTTTTGGGGTACAATTAACCCCGGTACGATTATAATGCTTAAAGAGGGCGTGAGGATACCGAAAGAGCACGCCGCTCCGGCCGCGCCTTGTACGACGCGGATACTCTATGCTGCGAAGGGAGTTATGTTTATGTACATTTCATCGGATAGGACGTTCGGCAGGTCCTTCACGATCCTGCTGGCACTGTCCTTTATCCTGGCGGGGCTTTCCGGCGTCATCTTTCTTCTCGTGGCCCCGGAGTCGAGGACGGGGAACTTCTGGATCTCGTTCTGGGCTATTCTCTTCACACTGGTGCTCTCCTTCGCCTACCTGATCTTCCACGTGGTCACGGGGCGTGACAGCTTCGCTCCTGTTCCGCTGATGATGGGATTATCGACAACCCTGACGGTCTATTCATTGTTCGTCCTGGGCGACGTGCTCTTCTCGCTTTTCTATCCGCGCCTTTCCAGCGAGGTCTACTTGGCCTCGCACGTGACCGGCTTCGTCGTGCTGGTCGGTGGGGGGGGAATTATGACTCTCCTGTCGCTGACGGCCAAGGAGGCGGACATGAACGCGTCGCTCAAGAGGAGTCGTCTCTTTGTGCAGCGCACCAGGCTCGGTTCGCTGGTCGACGAACTCGGACTTTCACCCTTCTCCAAGCAGGCCTCCGAGCTGATAGCAAGCTTGAAGAACCTGAGGGGGACCATCGAGTCCAAGGACCCTTCCGCACCCGGCGGGGTCGAGATAGAGGAGTTGCTAGTGCTGGCAGTTGACGAAGTGGAGAGAAAGGCGAGGCATTTTATGGCGGCCGGCTCGGTAGAAGAGAGAGACGCACTGCTAGCCGACGCTGCCATCCTCGTTGAAAAAGCCTTCAACGCCCTGCACCGCAGGGAAGGTGTTCAGGAGGCGGAATAGGAGGGAAACACAAATGCAGAGGTTGGAAGCAATAGTACTGCAAAACCTTCATGATCGCCCGGACGAGAAGTGCTACTGGTGGGAGGGCGAGTGGTGCAGTTCGTCCGATCTGCTCGAACTGGTTTCGGCGAACACGGAGATACTGAAAAAAGCGGGTTTTAAAAAGGGGTACAGGATCGCCGCCCTTCTGCCGAACTCCCCGCTGGTGCTGGCCCTGTCGCTCGCCGCGTGGAACCTCGGTGGCTCCATCTCGCCGCTTAACTCCAAGTCGGGTCTGCCCTCTCTTCTCGGGACGCTGGAGCTGATCGAGCCGTGCGCGGTGGTTCTGGCGCCTGGCCTCGACGAGCTCAAGGATGCTCTCGAGGAGAGGGAAGTGCCGAGCGTGACGGCGGAGAGCCTCTCCAAGCCGTTTCCGGACTTCAAGGCGCGTGAGACGAGCGCGGAGGACGAGTCGCTCGCGGTGATCTTCGCCACATCCGGAACCACCGGGCTGCCGAAGGCCGTGCCGCTTTCCCACGGAAACCTGCTGGACAACGCGCTTCAGATGTATGAATCGCTCGATCTCCTCTCCGAGGAGGACACCCTGCTGAACGTGCTGCCGAACTTCCATTCGTTCGGTTACACCGTGTCGGGGCTGATGCCGCTGGTCAAGAACCTCAAGCAGACGATCCTCGCGTCGTTCCTCCCCCCGGTCGAGTCGATGAAGGCAATTCACGCCTCGGGGACGAACGTCATCGTCGCGGTGCCCGCGATGCTGCACTTCATGATAATCGCGGCGAGCAAGGGCGCACCCAAGCCGGAGAGGCTTAAGATGATCGTCACGGGCGGGGACAGGCTCAACGTTCAGCTCGACGGGAAGGCGCAAGCCGTCCTGGGCGCAGGGGTCGTAGAGGGCTACGGGCTCACCGAGTGCTCCCCCGTGGTGGCGGTGAACACGAATTACGAGGCCCGCCGCCTGGGGACCGTCGGCCCCTTCCTCGGCGGCTACGATTGGAAGCTTACGGACGACAAGGGCGAAGACGTCACGCCTACGGGAGAGGGAGTGCTGTGGGTAAGGGGCCCCTCGGTCACGACCGGCTACTTCAGGGATCCGGTGATGACCGCCGAGCGATTCGTGGACGGATGGTTCAACACGGGCGACTACGCCAGCGTGGAGGATGGCTACGTCAAGATACTGGACAGGGTGACGGACATCATCATAGTCGGCGGCTTCAACGTCTACCCTCAGGAGGTCGAGGCCATAATCAACAGCCACCCCTCGGTGGGCCAGGCGGTGGTGGTCGGCATGCCCCACCCGGTCAACGGACAGGTGCCGAAGGCGTTCGTGCAGCTGAAGGAGGGGGAGCAGGCCACCTCGCGCCAGATAATCGACTTCTGCAAGCAGAACCTCACCCACTTCAAGGTTCCTCGCAGTGTAGAGTTCATGGAGGCCCTGCCTCTCTCCGCCACGGGGAAGGTGCTGCGTAGACTGCTAAGGGAGCCGGGTCAGGGAAGCTGAGCGTCGCGGTCGGGGGTGGACATCGCGAGGGCGACCGTCACCCCCTCCACCGCCAGCCTCTCACCGAGAAGCCTGCCGGCCGACGCGGCGCAGGACTCCGCCGCGCCCTGCAGGTCGATATTGCGCTTTGCGGCGGACTGGGAGAGTGAGTCCTTCGACCTCTCCATCTCATCCGGGGGCACGACTGTCAGAGGAATCTTCAGGGACAGGGCCAGCTCTTTCAGGCCGGGCTCGTCGCTCTTCTCCCCGACAGTACGTATCTCCTTGAGGGCCTCCGGGAGAAAGGAGTGGGACCGCATCGCCTCGTACAGGACCGACCGGATTGTGCCGAGGGGCACCCCCCTGCGGCAATCGACGCCTGCGACCACGCACTTTGGCACGAGCTGGACTTTGGCCGGTGTTTTTTTGTAGCGGCGAGGGGAGATCACCAGGTTCGCGAACGGCTCGTCGGCGGCCGAGTACTCCTCCGGAAGAGGGGGAAGGTATTCCTCGGAGTCCGTCCAGTAGGAGATGGTGCCGCTCTCCATGAGCATCCCGTTCAGGTCGGGCAGAAGCTCCCTGCCGAGCAACGTCCATCCCAGGCGGGAGGCCAGCAGGTCCGGGGCGGTGAGGTCGGACCGGTCGGTGCTGGTGGTACGGACCAGAGACGCTCCAAGCGTCTCGGCCAGCCTGTCCGCGAGCTCGTCTACGGCTTCGAGGCGAGAGCCGGTCACCGGTAGCACGATGCCGCCGTCCTCCGAGACCACGACCACAGCCGGGTTGCCGCCCTTGTCGGACAGGTGCGGCGCGGCGGCCCTGACGGCCGTGCCCAGCGATGAGACGAACACCAGCGCGTCGACGCGACCCCACCAAGAAGCCACGGTGGTCTTCAGCTTTCCCGGTGCGACACGCACAACGTCGCCCTCGCCTGCGAGCCTCAGCGCGGTGGCCTCTCCCCTCGAGGAGAAGCACAAAGTCACAATCCTCATCATGTCCCCTCCGTTTCATGCCCGAGCGCGGATCTTCGCGCTTCTCCACCAGACTCATTCCATCCTAATGCCCAATCCCCGGGCTGTCAATCGACTATTCGCGCATGTTTGCTTGTAATGTTGCCAAGAGCGGGCGCGGTCGAGAAACCATAATAATATACACAACGCATGATTGAGATAAATACGATAAAAATCATTGTATGCTTGCGATATATCTCTTCTGCGTTGTATAATTTTAATTCAAAGGGTTCAAAAATTCCAAATGATAATGGTTATATGGAGGAGCTGTTGTAATGAACACGCTGAGATTCAGATTGATAGCGTCCTTCCTGTTGATTTCGCTGCTCGCACTCACCGCGACGAGCCTGCTCGCCGTGAACATATTCAGGCGAGAGTTGATAGCGTCCGCCTGGAAGGAGGGCGACGCGCTGAACCTGGCTCTGACGGAAGAGATCGATTCCTATCTTAAGGAGCGGCTCCTGGCAGTCGAGATGCAGGCCGAGAGAAACGCAATCAGGGGCATGAAATGGGAGGAGCAGGAGCCGGCTCTTGCGCCCTTGTACGATCGCTTTGGCTTCCTGGATATTTTCGTGGCGGATTTGGAGGGAGACGCGGCCTTCGTGCAACGGGATGCCAAGGGTGTCAACGTCAAGGACAGGGACTACTTTGTAAAAGCCGTCCAGGAGGGCAAATCCGTCGTGTCGGAGCCGATAGTGAACCGGACTACCGGCGCCCTGACCTATGTCTACGCCGCGCCGATCAGGAACGGCGGGCAGACAGTGGGGGCGCTCGTGGCCTCGGAGAACCTCGACAATCTCTCCGAAAAGGTGTCTGCCATCAAGTGGGGCGAGAGCGGCTACTCCGCCATGGCAGACAAGAGCGGCCTGCTTATCGCCCACCCGGTGAAAGACGTCATAGGAACACTGAACATGAGCATCGAGAGCGACCGGATAGCCCCGGAGCTCGCGCGAGCGGCGAAGGACGGCCTTGCCGGGAACAAAGGGAGGGCAAGCTACTTCTTCAACGGCAGGGACCAGATGAACTCTTACTCTCCCGTACCGTCGACCGGATGGCTCATCAACGTGACCACGGCCCAAGAGGAGTTTTTGACGCCTGTGAAGGATATCCAGCGTGCCCTTCTCATAGTCGTAGTTGTCTCTGCTGTTCTCATAGTTCTCGTCTCTCTCTGGATGGCCAACTCCGTGGCCAGGCCTATCCGCAGCATAGCGGAGAGTATGGAGACGGTCGGGAGGGGCGACCTCACCGCTGAGGTGGATCTCAGAAGCGGCATGAAGGAGATCAAGATCCTCGCCGGTGCGACCAACTCCATGATATCTATGGTGTCCTCGTCCATAGCGGAGATAATGGAGGCGTCCAGGCTTGTTCAGGACAGGGCCGAGGACTTGAGCGCGGCCGCCGAGGAGTCGACGGCCTCTATCGAGGAGGTCCTCGCCCTCACCGAGCGTGTCAGCGTTCACACCGAGAGCGCCGCGGCGGCGGTGGAGGAATCCAGTGCCAGTGTTGACGAGGTCGCTTCCGCTGCCCAGGCTGCAGCACAGGCCGCCGCCGAGGCGGGAGAGGGTGCGATCCTCATCTCCGATGCCGCTCGCAAGGGCGGCGAGTCGGTCGAGGTCATGTCGGGCATGATAGACAGGACTGCCGCGGCCGGCACCCAGGTCGAGAGTGCTGTCGAGAATCTCGCCGGGACCGTCAGGGACATCTCCGGATTTGTAGCGACGATAACCCAGATAGCCGACCAGACGAACCTTCTGGCTCTTAACGCTGCGATAGAGGCGGCTCGGGCGGGCGAGGCGGGACGTGGCTTCGCCGTTGTCGCCGAGGAGGTGCGCAAGCTTGCCGAGGAGTCCAACCGCGCCGCCGGCGAAGTGGAGAACCTCATATCGGAGATAGAGTCTCGCACCGAGGGTGCTCTCAGGGACTCCGATGCCTCCTCCGCGATATTGAAGGATCTTGTCTCCAAGGCCGCCGATACCAGCGATGTCATCAACGACGTAGTGGACCGCGTCAACGCGGTCACCGAGAACATCCAGACCATAGCGGCCACGGCGGAGGAGCAGTCTGCTAGCTCTCAGGAGATGGCCGCCGGCATGGAGAACGTAAGGAACTCCAGCGTTGAGATAGCGGAGCAGGTTGGTGGCGTGAACCGTTCGATGGAGGAACAGACGAGGGCGACGGAGGCTATAGCCGCGTCCTCGGAGGAGCTTGTGAGCCTTGGTCAGTCTCTCCAGAGGGCTGTATCGCGTTTCAGGGTTTCGTCCGATCTCTCCGGTCTTGTTCCGAGGGACTGAGCGATATAAACCAGTAGAACCAGGAGGGACGCCCGTTCGGGCGTCCCTTTTTTAGTATGTCCGGACGTGCGACCTCTTCCGTCAACGCGGACGACATCGTGATTTCTCTGTCGCTTCGCCCCGTTCGTTGCGACGGCTTGAAAGCTGCTCGGACTCCCGAATCCGCAAATGGCCGAAAAATGCTATAATGACGGAAAACCAGAAGGAGAGCCGCATGGCCGAAAAGGACAACGCATTCCGCAGGATGCTGGGC
>JAAYLU010000020.1 GCA_012521675.1 Synergistaceae bacterium
CTCGTAAAGAAGCAGGGCGTGATCGACCAGGGAATCTTTGTCCATTCCCTCCTCCAGCCTTCTCTCCAGGAGGCGTATCAGTGAATGATCCAAATTGACCTCGAGCACTCTCTTGGCGGCGGGGATCTGCCTCCCCATGCTCTTCAGCAGTCTCTCCATGGAGAAGGTCGCTCCGTCCGACGTGACCAGGCACGCGGGGGACGAAGTCAGCCTGTTCGACGGGCGCACGTCCTCCACCCTGTCTCCCAGCGCCTCCTTGAGGAAGGCGACAAGTTCAGATGCCTCCGCCGGTTCACTCTCCCCATCCTTCCCGGGGAGCGAGTCGGCGAGCTCCAGCGAGCGAAACTCCCTCCCCGAGTACTCGGTGAAGGCGGGAGCGGCGACCTCGTCCACCGGGTCGGTCATCAGAAGCACCGAATGGCCTGACTCGGCGCACCTCTCCAGCAGGGGCGAACCGCGAAGAGTCTTTAGCCTGGTCCCTGTCAGGTGGTAGATGTGCTCCTGACCCTCCGGCATGGAGTCGACGTACTCCCCCAGGGTCGTAAGCCCGTCGCCGGAGGTGGTGTGGAACAGGCAGAGGTCCAGTATCGCGTCCCTGTTGTCCCCGTCCTCCGCCTCGAAGGAGACCAATCCCTCCTTGATCACCTGCCCGAACTCGCCCCACAGCTCCTCGTACTTCTCCCTCTCGTCGGAGAGCATCTTCTTGAGGGAGTTGACCACCCTCCTGGTGATGCTCTTTCTTATCACGCGAAGAAGGGGGTCCTCCTGCAGCATCTCGCGCGAGATGTTGAGAGGCAGGTCCTCCGAGTCGACCACGCCCCGCAGAAACCTGAGCCAGGATGGGACCAGCTCCTTGCAGTCGTTCATTATGAAGACGTTCTTGATGTAGAGGGAGACTCCCTCGCGCCCGGAGGGGAACATCAGGTCGAACGGGGCCTTCGAGGGTATGAACAGCACTCCGCGGAACTCTGTTCCCCCCTCGACGGAGAAGACTATTCTTCTTGCCGGGTCGGCCCAGTCATGGGCGACGAGCTTGTAGAACTCCGAATACTCCTCGTCTGTCACGTCCCTCTCCGGCCGCCGCCAGATCGGCTTTCCGAAGTTGAGCCGCTCCTCCTTTTTCCCGTCGCCCTCTCCGGACTCCAGCATCACCGGGTAAAGGATGAAGTCGGAGTACTTCTTGACTATCTCCCTGATCGTCCACTCGCTCGAGTAGTCCTTTTCCCCTCTCGAGGTGTCGGGGGCCTTCAGGAAGAGGGTGACTGTCGTGCCGGGCACCTCCCTATCGGCCTTTTCAATCGTGTACGTTCCGTCACCCGTGGACGAGAAGAGCCACCCGTCCGCTTCCCCGAGCCTTCTGGTTAGCACGTCCACTCGGTCCGCAACCATGAAAGCCGAGTAAAAGCCGACGCCGAACTGGCCGATCAGGGTCTCGGCCCGTACCTCCCCTCCCCCCTCGCCGAGGGACTCAAGAAACTCGCTCGCCCCCGACCTGGCTATTGTGCCTATGTAGTCCTTCAGCTCGTCCCTGTTCATGCCTATGCCGTTGTCCGACACCTCCAGGGTCTTCTTTCCGCCTGACTCGCCCGGCGACAGAAGTATGAGCGGCTCCGCAAGCCCCTCGGCGAGCTCCGGCGTCGAGGCCAGTTCAAGCCGTCGCTTGTCGAGGGCGTCGGAGGCGTTGGAGACGAGCTCCCTGAGAAATATGTCCCTGTTCGAGTAGACCGAGTTGATCATCAGGTCGAGCAGACGTTTCGTCTCCGCCTGAAAATGGTGCCTCTCCTGCTGCATCTGGATCCCCCTTGAAGTAGTAGTATGCCGATATAATCTAGTCGGCGGGCGCCGGCTCGTACTCGCTCATGGCCTGCCGCAGGGCGGCCAAGGCGAGGTACATCTCCTTTATCGCGTCGAGGTGTTCCGTGCGCACTCTCTGGTTGTCGACCTGGGAGTTGAGCAGGTCTATCTGGGCGCCCATGCCCTCCATGTACATCAGCTGTGTGATCTTAAGCTCCTCGTCCGACCGAGCCACCTGCTTACGCCTGCTGCTCTCCAGGGAGGCGGCCTTCTCCCACTGGGTCCGCGCCGTCAGCACGTCGGCCTGGACGGAGAGCTTCTTCGCCTCCAGGGCCCTCTCGGTGGCCTCGATCCCCAGGGTCTTCTCCTCCACGTCCTCCCTGGTCCTTCCACCGTCGTAGAGAGGGATGGAGACGTTCAGGGAGAAGATGAACTCGCCCTGGTCCGGCTGCTGCGAGGGAGAATCCGTCAGGATCGTGTAGCCGACTGACCCGTCGACCGAAGGGGACATCCCCCTCTCGGCAATCTCCCTCAGGATCATGGCTCGCTCCAGGTTGATTTCGGCGGCGCGGACGTCGTTCCTGGTCTTGAGGGCGGCGTCGACACCAGCTCGCACTGACAGGGAGGGGACCAGCAGGACCTCGTCCTTCGGTGCGACCTTGAGGCCCCCGGCAAGGGTCCCGAGGTGGGTGAGAGAGTCTTGGTAGCCGGATTCCGCCTGCACCACCACGCTCTCCGCATCCTCCACCCTGGCCTGCGCCCTGATGACGTCCAGCCTGGGTATGAGCTGCTGTTTGTACTTCTCCTCCGTGATCCTGAGATCCTCTCGCCTCTGAGCGAGGATCTCCCTCTGAAGCTCGCTGTTCTTCCTGGCTATGAAAGAGCGCCAGTATAGGCTCTCCGCCGATGCCAGGGTATTGTTGACCAAGGCGAGATGCTCGGCGTCCATCGAGTTGTACTGCAGGAGGAGCTGCTTCTCCTGAGCCGTGTAGACTCCGGTGACGTCGAAACGGTGCGAGATCGCCGCCGAGAGGGAGTAAGCACCCTGCCGCCTGAGCGAGTCGTCCGTGTTGTAGGATGTCGAACCTCGCAGGCCAACGGATGGACGTTGCACCGAGACAGCAGCGCGCACCGCGTGATATGCTGCCTCCACCCGCTTTTGGGATGCCTGCAGCCCGGGGTTGTTCTCACGCACCAAAGGAAGAAACTCCTCAAGCGACATTTCCGCGGCGAACGACCCGTGGGCACCGCCTAGCACGAGAACGCATGCAAAAGCGACGATGATTTTTCTTATCAAGACTTCTTTTCCTCCTTCGGTATTTTTACCGCGACCGGCGATTTCTTCAAAGAGCCTTGCGCGAGATTTTCCTATGAAGTCAATTATAGTACAGACAGGGGCAAATCACACGGGGAAAAACCGCCGCTCGACCGTGGCATCCGGGGAAAGAAACAGGACGAAACGGAGTTTTGCCTTCAAATTTACGCCGTTGTGACTATTGACTTATTCACATATTCATGGATAATGGTCTTTTGTCAATGGAGGGAAGATCTTAGGCGGGCCCCCGGAGAGGGGTCCGCATTTTTTGGGCTCGGACCTGGAACAGCCGGGCCGATGATTTGACCTCCTTATATCAAGGGGGAGTACAGTAATTATGAGTGAAAACAGTTTCATGCGCTATGACCTGAGGGAGGAGCTCCAGGTCGCCATCGCCCGCAAAGGGTTCTCCACGCCGACTCACGTGCAGGAGAAAGTCCTGTCGCTGGATCGCTTCGACAGGGATCTGATAGTGAGGGCAAAGACCGGCTCGGGGAAGACTTTGGCCTTCCTGCTGCCGCTTCTGCAGGAGTTGACTGTGTCCGAGCAGCAGCCTCGCATCTTGGTGCTCTCGCCTACGCGCGAGCTCGCCCAGCAGACGGCGAAGGAGGCGGCGTGGCTCTCGAGGCATCTGAATGTCTCGGTCGCGACCCTGGTGGGAGGGCTCGACATGTCGGCCCAGATCCGCTCGCTGAGGGACGGTGCCGCGATAATCGTGGGCACGCCGGGAAGGACGCTGGACCATATCAACCGCTCCACTCTCAAAACGGAAGGGATAACGACGATAGTTCTCGACGAGGGAGACCATATGCTCGACATGGGCTTCCGCGAGGAGCTGGAGGGCATACTGGACTCGCTGACCAGCAGAAGCCGCACCTGGCTCTTCTCGGCGACAATGCCGAGGGAGGTAAAGGAGCTTTCCAGGAAGTACCTGGAACAGCCCGTCTTCATCTCGTTGATCGAGGAGGGGGAACAGCACGACGACATCGCCCACAAGGCCTACCTCGTCCCATTCCGCCGCAAGATGGAGGGGCTGGTGAACGTACTCCTGTGGGAGCGACCCAGGAGAGGACTTATATTCTGCCACACGCGCCTTGAGACCATGAAAGTCGCGGGGCGGCTCGTGGAAGAAGGCTTCAACGCGGGGGCCCTTCACGGAGAGATGACGCAGAGAGAGCGCAACTCGGTGCTCTCGTCGTTTAAAAACGGGGCGATCTCGCTCCTGGTGGCGACCAACGTGGCTGCCAGGGGGCTTGACGTCGAGGGAGTCTCACACGTCATACAGATCGGGCTGCCTGACGACAGGGACACATTCATCCACCGCAGCGGGCGCACCGGCAGGGCGGGGCGGGAGGGGCTGAATATTTTGGTACTCTCCCCGCAGGAGGCGGGGAAGTTCAAGTATATGTTCGGCTCGGCCAAGGTCGACATCGAGTGGAAAAACGTCCCGGACCTTCTGTCGATCGCAAGGGCTCAGAGAGAGGATGCCGAGGAAAGACTTCTGACCCTGAAGGAAGCGGTCGAGACGGAGGACTACCTCCAGTGGGCCGAGGACCTGCTCACCCGTGCTGCGCCGAAGAACCTGGTGGCCCGGCTTCTCTATGCCCTCACAGCCAACAGGTCGGCCGGATACGACCTCTCCTCCGAGCTTGAAAGGGAGCTTAGACGGAAGAGCCGCGCACCGGCGGACAGGCAGAGGCCCCAGGGGGGACGCGGCATCGCGGGAAGGCGGCCCAGGGGCACCATGCTCAGGCTGGGCAAGGGGCTTGCCGACGGATGGGACGTGGGAAGGGTACTCCACTCCGTCTGCTCCTCGTTGGATGTGGACCGTTCCGAGGTGGGAGCGATAAGGATGAAGGAGGACCATGTCCTGGTTGAGTTGCTTCCGTTCGCCCTGTCCCGTTTCGAGGCGGACTCGAGAGGGCTCGTGCGATGCGGGCTGATCGAGCCGGGGAAGGAGAAGGAGGCTGAACTGCTGTACCAGCACTCCTCCAGGCCATCCAGGGGGCGTGACAAGCCCTACCGCAAGGATAGACAGGGAAAGACCGGTGCCAGGAGCCGCAGGCATTAAATAATCAGGGAGCCGACTCGTCAGAGCCGGCCCCTTCACTTAATATTATAATCGAGGAATAATTACAACACCTTCTGGACGTTGGCCGCCTGAGGCCCCTTCTCTCCGTCAACTACGTCGAAGCTGACCTTCTGACCCTCCGCAAGCGACTTGAAACCCTCGCCCGCTATCGCACTGAAATGAACGAATACATCCTTGCCTTCGTCCGTCGTAATGAAACCATACCCCTTGCTATCGTTAAACCACTTCACAGTTCCCTGACTCATCCAAAGACAGCCTCCTAAAACATTTGAATTCTGCATCCGGTCCCACGAAACCGGACCGCAAATCAACGATATCTGAAGTTTGCTCTTATGTCAAGCTTTTTCTAAAACTTTTCCCCTTGTTTGTCCCTGTCTCAGCACTGACGCGAAGACGTGACATCGCGAGAGCTCTTACGCCGCGGCGGATCGTCCGTCGTGCATCCCGCCGGGGGCGTCCCTCTTGAGCTCTGGTATAAAGAAGGTTATGGCAAGAGAGATGACGGCGAAGACCGCGCCTATCACGAATGCCATCCTGTAGGCCATCTCCGTCGAAGCGGGCAGGTAGTGGTCTATGACGACTCCCATTGCCGACGTCGTGATGGCTATCGCCAAAAAGCCCGCTGTATTCAGGATGGAGATGGCCAGCCCGGTGTACTTCTCGGACGACTGTTCCTTGGCGACCGACCAGGACAGCACGAAGCATGCGTTGGAGAAGCCCAGAAGCAGGAAGAGCATTCTAAGGGTCCATGCGCCCGGCGCTCTCTCCCAGGGCATTACCAGGCAGCCCCAGAACAGGGCCTGGAAGACGGACATCACGATCATGGGGAGTCTTCTCTTCCCCATCTTGTCGGAGATCCAGCCGTTGAAGAGCCCGCCGGTCATGGTGCCGACGACCATCATGACGGTAAGGGAGGAGGCCTCGGATACCGTCATTCCGTAGACGTTGACCAGCCACGGGATACCCCACGTGCCGATCAGGGCGAAGTAGCCCGCCTGGTTGAAGAAGTAGAAAAGGGCCGCCAGCCTGACTCCCTTGACGGAGAGCACTGACTTTATCCCCTCGGCTATCGAGAAGGGCTCGGGAGGCATGTCCTGGCGAAGTATCTCTCGCTCGTTGATGGGCGGAGACCCTATGTCCTGCGGCCTGTTTCTGATTATGAGATAGCACAGAAATCCGATCCCGAGCGTCCCGACCCCGATGGAGACGAAGCTGGCCCTCCAGGATACCAGGGTGAGAAGAAAGGCTAGGGGGCCCTGCGAGAGGATGCCCCCCGCGTTGCCGATGAAGGAGGTCGCGCCGGAGATGGTGGCGAACTCACCGTCCCTGAACCACTGGGACTGGATCTTCATTATGGAGACGAAGACGGTGGCCACTCCCAGCCCCACCAGGAAACGGCCCGCCAGGAGCCAGCCGTACGAGGGGGCCAGGCCGAAGATGATCGAGCCGGCACCGGCGGCGAGCATCCCCACCGAGACGGTGACCCTGGCACCGAGAGAGTCCGCGAGCAGGCCGACCGGGATCTGCATCGCCATGTAGGCGTAGAAATACATGGAGGACATCTGGCCGAAGTCGGTGGCGCTCAGCGAGAAGGCCGCGGTGACGTCCTCGCGCACCACCGCCGCCGCCAGCCTGTGAAAGAATACAATCATGAAGGCGAAGGTCATTATCCCCCAGACGGCCCAACGGTAGGAGAGGGCCCTTTTCATGGCCGATCCCCGATCATCGGGAGTGCGAGCTGTTCTATCTTCCATAATGCGCAATCTCCTTATCTGCATAGTCTTCACGCGATCGTCCGTCACAGCCAAACATTTTACAACGCCGACGAAGATAATGATAGCCGGGTGCGCTCGTATTGCGTATATAATGTCCTATGCGAACGGCAATAAAGGAGGATATCTGCGGTTGATCAATATCTCCGACGTCTCGCTGAGGTTCGGCGAGAGGGTCGTGCTTAAGGACATTTCATGGGCCGTGTACAACGGAACCAGGACGGGCCTCGTCGGCGCAAACGGTGCCGGGAAGACGACCCTTCTGCGAATGATCGCGAAGGAGCAGGCACCTGGCTCCGGCACGATAACAGTGACAAAGGGCGACAGGATCGGCTACCTGCCCCAGGACCTGGTGGAGATACCGGACGTCCCGGTGATGGACTTTCTTCGGGTAAGGACGGGGCTGGCGGAGATCGAGAGTGGTCTAGACCGGGTCGCTCGCGACCTTGCGGAGGCTGCACCCGGTTCTCCAGAGTGCGAAAAACTGCTGGCGCGGCACGAGTCGCTGACGAGGCGGTTCGAGATGAGCGACGGTTTCGTCTTCGAGGCGATGGCGAGAAAAGTGCTGAAAGGGCTGGGGTTCTCCGGAGACGACCATCTTTCCAGGTGCGGAGCCCTGTCGGGAGGCTGGAAGATGCGGCTTCTCCTGGCTTCGCTCCTGCTGGATTCGCCGGACATACTCCTGCTCGACGAGCCGACCAACCACCTGGACACGGAGAGCATGGAGTGGCTTGAGGGCTGGCTGTCGGCCTTCACGGGCACGATAATTGCGGTGTCGCACGACAGGCTCTTTCTCGACTCCGTCTGTTCCGGGATAGCAGAGCTGTCGCTGGGGAAACTGTCGCTGTTCAAGGGCAATTTTTCCACCTACGTAGAGGAGAGCGAGAGGAGGATCGAGGATCTGCGGAGGGCTCAAAAGCTCCAGAAGGAGGAGTTGGCAAGGCTTGGACAGTTCATAGAGAGGTTTCGCTACAAGGCGTCCAAGGCGGCCTCGGTTCAGAGCCGAGTCAAACACCTGGAGAAGATACAGCTGGTCGAGGTAGAGGAGGACACCCAGAAGGTCCGCTTCCACTTCCCACCCGCCAGGCGAAGCGGGCTGGACGTAATGGTCCTCCAGAACGTTACGAAGAGCTACGGAGAGAAGATGGTGCTGCGCGACGCCACCATCACGGTGCAGAGGGGGGAGAAGATCGCGCTGGTGGGAGTGAACGGGGCGGGCAAGTCCACCCTGTCGAGGTTGCTGGGACGAGTCGAATCGCCGACCTCGGGGACAGTCCGAGCCGGGCACAACGTGAAGATCGCCTTCTACTCGCAGGAGTCGTCGAAGAACCTTGACTATGACAGGACCGTCTGGGAGACTGTCTCCTCGGGATACGAGGCCTGGAACGAGCGGGACAAGAGAAACCTGCTCGGGGGCTTCCTCTTCGGGGGCGACTCGATCCACAAGCCCGTCTCAGTGCTGTCGGGAGGGGAGAAGTCCAGGCTTGCCCTGTTGAAGCTGATGCTGGAGGAGGCCAACCTGCTGGTGCTCGATGAGCCGACCAACCACCTCGACATGAGGACGAAGGACCTCTTTCAGCGGGCGCTTCTGGAGTTCGACGGGACACTGGTGATCGTCTCCCACGACAGGTACTTCCTGGACAATCTGGCGACAAAGGTGATCGAGATTTACAACGGCGAGTTGATAGTCTACCCCGGCAACTACTCCTGGTTTGTCGAGAAGCGCAAGGAGCGCATCGCCACCGACCCCCGCTACAGCGAGGATGATGCCGCGGACGCTGCACCCCGCGCCCCCCGAGACAGGGCGAAGGATCAGAGGAGAGAGGATGCGCGCAGGCGAAACGAGCTGTACAGAAGGAAGAAGACCGTCCTTGACGTTATGGCTCCGCTGGAGGCCAGGATTGAGAGGCTCGAGGAGGAGCAGGCGGAGAGGGATTTGCTGCTGTGCGATCCCTCGGTCCTGGCGGACTCGGCAAGGGTGACGAGCCTGCTGATCCAGCGAGAGGAGGCCTCGCGGATGCTCGAGGGGCTGATGAAGGAGTGGGAGGAGCTGGCCGAGGAGATCGACCGAATCGAGAAAACCGGCTGACCGTCCGGCTGTTGCACAGACAATAATTTAGGAGGCCTTGCCAATGAGACTCTTTTCATGTTTTACAGGGCGCGGATCAATGCTCCGCCGGTTGATTGCTATCGTCATCGTGGTGCAGGCGTCCTGCCTTCCGGTTTCTACCCCGGCATGCGCAGGAACCGTTGAAGAGTCGCGAGGGGAGAGATTGATGCGCTTCTTCGCCGAGGAGTTCAAGCCGGAGAGGGCGAGGATGATCATCGAGAACGAGCCGAATGACGACGGCCTGGTAAGGGAGATCTATCTGGACGTCGAAGGTTGCGACATAGGCGGGGTCCGCATCGAATCCCTGATCCTGCGGGCGATAGGAGTGACCTTTACTCCCCCGTCGGAGTGGGACGAGACGCCCCTGGACGTGGTGGAGATGCTCAACGTGAACGCGACCGCGCGCATAACCGACAGGGATCTCAACGAGAATTTGCTTCAGAAGCAGTTCGGCGACGACG
The DNA here is from genome assembly GCA_012521675.1 of Synergistaceae bacterium. Lineage (NCBI taxonomy): Bacteria > Thermotogati > Synergistota > Synergistia > Synergistales > Synergistaceae > Synergistaceae bacterium. Next base: position 9,545 of record JAAYLU010000020.1, read on the forward strand.
ACGAGTGGCACAACCTGCAGATGCGCATTACGCCGGAGGGAGTCTACGCACGCGGGAACTATCACGTGCGGGTGCTGTTTACCCTCGACATCCTGATAGAGATCTTCAGCAAGTTCAAGATAGTGGACATGCAGCAGGTGTGGCTCGACGACTACACCCTCAGGGTCAACCGGGTGGACGTGCCGAGCTTTATAACGGACAAGGCTGTATCGCAGATTCAGCCGCTTCTCGACCTCGGCAAGTTCATCTTCCCCCTTCGCCTCAGCTCCATCGCCTTCGAGGACGGGAGCATGACCATAGCCAGCCGGGTCGAGCCCGAGCCGTTCGAGGGGATAGAGTACGAGTATGAAAAAGAGACGGCCCCCGATGACGAGGAGGAAGACAACGAGGAGGAGTAAGGTGGTCCGGTCTTCTTGTTCAACGCTCCTTGACGAGCGCCTCCGTGAAGCCTCGGACGCTGTTGAGCAGAAAGTCACGTTCCCTGTCGAGGGTGCCCGGGTCCATGTTTTGAAAGGCCGCCATGAAAGGATCCCTGTCGAGGATCTCTGCCGCAAAGGCCTCGTAATCCTCCGGAGCCACGCCCCTTCGCAGGAGTCCCAGCACTATATCCTTCCACAGCAGGACCTGGTCCTTCGCGTAGGCGAGTAGCTCCGCTCCCCCCTCGGCCGACCCGAAATGGGGGAAGCAGATGCGGGAGCACTCCCGCCTCGTCAGCTTCTCGATGGACTCAAGAGCGGCGTCAATGAAGAAGGGTGGAGGCGCGGCGGGGCGCAGGCAGGGATACGGCAGCTCTCCCTCCAAGTAGACCCCGGCGGCCTCGCCGACGAACAGGACGACCTCTTCTCCGTCGTCGTAGTAGTACGACCTGTGGTGCGACGCGTGCCCCGGCGTGTCCACGAAGGACAGGCCGTCGGAAAGCAGCTCCTCGGGCATGATGCAGTCGGGCGGAACGGGCGCCGGCTCTCCGAAGAGAACGGCAATCTCGCCAAGGGTCTTGAGGCTCGCCTCCCAAAGTCTGGACGGGTCGATCAGATGAGGGATCCCCCTGGGGGACACGGCTACACGTGCTCCAAACTCGTTGGACGCCAAGCCCGCCGCGCCTGCGTGGTCTATGTGTACATGTGTGAGCAGGATCATATTGATCCAGACCATTCCGATTCGCCTCAGGGCGTCGCGAAGCTGCGGCCAGGTTGAGGCAGGCCCCGGGTCCACCAAGAGGGAGATGTCTTTCTCTTTGTCGTGGAGGAGCCATGACGAATAAAACCTGTCGTACCCTCTCTTCGGAAGAATAAGCTCTATCCTGTGAAGGTCCATTTTCTCACCTCTCCGTTATCAGGACCGCCATGCCGACGAAGACCTTCTCCTTCAGCTCCTGGAGGTCCTCGTTCAGAAGGCGCACGCACCCTTGGGTGACCATGGTGCCGATGGAGTCGGGATCGTGGGTACCGTGTATCCCTATTCCCTTCCAGCCGGGCGTCCTCAGCCTGATGAACCAAGGGCCGTAAGCGCCGCGGATCGGGCCGTTTCCGTCGCCGAAATCGTAGGTCCACTTCCGCGAGTCCTGTATCTGCTGCACAGAGAAGCTCCCCACCGGGGTTCTGTTGTCCCCCACCCTCCGCTTTTGTCCTCCGTTTGCGCCTATCGCGATCGGGTACTCGCGCTCGAGCCTGTCGCCCCTGTAATAGTACAATCTCATCCGACCTTTCACCACGTGCAGCCACGGTTCCTCCGCGCCGGTGGCAAGAGGGGGTTTGGAGGGCGGGGGCTCCGGGAGGAGCTCCTCGACGACATGATCGTAGGGGGAGGTCGGATCCGGGAGCTCTACGACGACAAGCTCATCCTCCGTCCGCATATGCGGCTCGGGTTCGGGCAGAGCCTCCTCAATGGGCGGAGGGTCGTTCTCCTCGACGATGACATCGGGTCGCACCAGCTGGTAGCTATGCCATCCAACAATGGCGATGACGACAAGCAGAGCCAGTAATACAGCCTGCCTGCCCCACTCGGGGGATCGCCTTTTTCCGTAGTACATTGCACGTTCCTCCTCCGGATGTGTGAAGCGAAAACGCCGAACGCGAATGATTGTATCACGATTCCTCCGCGCCGGAGAAGGTCGGCTCGTACGGAATCGGAGCCATGGCCCCGGTCGGGAAATTCGGTGGTTTTCACCCTTTTTCAAGTGAAGATTTCGAAACACCCCTTGATATTTCAAGCAGAAGGAATTAAAATTTATAGGTTTTTCAGTTCAACTCGAGGAGGGAGCAGGCAAGGTGGAAAATGAGTACCAGTTCGACTTGGAGCGTTACATGTCCAGGGATAGATTTCAAAGGATCAGAGATTTTTCCGAGGGTTTGGAGACCCCGTTTCTCGTGGTCGACCTGAAGAGGGTCGAGGAAAAATACGACGAGATGCAGGGCTCGCTCCCCTTCGCAAAGATTTATTACGCGGTGAAGGCCAATCCCCTTGAGCAGGTGGTGAGCATGCTCGTCAATAAGGGGAGCTGTTTCGACATAGCCTCCGTGTACGAGCTGGACCACATCATGTCCCTCGGCGCCTCGCCGGATAGGATAAGCTACGGCAACACCATCAAGAAGGCCAGGGACATAGAGTACGCCTATTCCAAGGGAGTGCGCCTGTACGCGACGGACTCGGAGAGCGACCTCAGGAAGATAGCGAAGAACGCCCCGGGCTCAAGGGTCTTCTTCCGCATCCTGACGGACGGAAGCGGCGCGGACTGGCCACTGTCCAGAAAGTTCGGCGCTCACCCCGACACGATCTACAAGCTAATACTGCTTGCGGCGGAACTGGGGCTGGAGCCCTACGGCGTCTCCTTCCACGTGGGCTCTCAGCAGAGGGACATCGGCCAGTGGGACAACGCCATCTCGATATGCAGGTACCTATTTGACAGCGTGGAGTACGAGGGGATCAAACTGAAGATGCTGAACCTCGGAGGAGGCTTCCCCGCGACCTACATCTCCCCGACCCACGAGACGTCCGTGTACGCCTCGGAGATAGCACGCTTCCTGGAGGAGGACTTCGACGACGATCTGCCGGAGATCATACTGGAGCCTGGCAGGTACATGGCGGGCGACGCCGGGGTGCTTGTGTCGGAGGTCGTGCTCATCTCCAAGAAGTCCGAGGCGAACCAGTACACCTGGGTCTATCTGGACGCGGGCAAGTTCGGCGGCCTGATCGAGACGTTGGACGAGGCGATCAAGTACCCCATATACACCGAGAGGACCGGGCCGGCCCAGGAGACTATCCTCGCGGGCCCGACGTGCGACAGCATGGACATACTCTACGAGACCGAGAAGTACGCCCTCCCCGAATCACTCGAGGAGGGGGATCGACTCTACTTCTTCACCACCGGAGCCTATACGCAGACATACTCGTCGGTCGGCTTCAACGGCTTTCCCCCGTTGAAGGCCTTCGTCCTTGAATAATACCCTCGTTTCTCATATACTTTACCCGAAGTGTCCGTCGGGGGCGGCAAGACCGTTCCCGACGGACTGTTGAGTTATGCATCATGAAAGGAGGAGCGACCAATGGAGATTCGTCAGAGAAGGGCGAACGAGATTTGGTTCACCGAGGAGCAGACGTCCAATATGAAGCTGTCCCTGCGCTTGTCCGAGGTGTTGTTGAGCAAGTCGACTCCATACCAGGACATTCTACTGGTTAATACCGAGGAGTACGGTCGGATGCTGGTTTTGGACGGCGCAATACAGATAACGGAGAGGGACGAGTTTTTCTACGCCGAGATGATGGCGCACGTGGCTCTGTGCACTCACCCCTCGCCGAAGAGGGTCCTGATCGTCGGAGGGGGCGACGGCGCCACACTTCGCGAGGTGCTGCGCCACGAGTGCGTTGAAAAAGCCACCCTGGTGGACATCGACGAAGAGGTGATCAAGGCATCGAAGGCGCATCTGCCCACCATAAGCGTCGCTTTCAGCAACCCTCGCGCTGATGTGAGGCCGATGGACGCCCTCAAATACGTGGCCTCCTGCCGCGATGAGTTCGACGTCGTCATAGTCGACAGCACCGATCCGGTCGAGTTCGCCGCCGGACTCTTCCGCGCCCCCTTTTACAGGGACGTCTTCGACGCACTGAAGGAGGACGGGATACTAGTGGCGCAGACCGAGTCTCCAATCTCGGACACCCACGTGGTCAAGGGCGCCTACAGCGAGATGTCCACCGTGTTTCCCACGGTGAAGATCTGCTGGAGCCCGATGCCCACATACCCCAGCGGCATGTGGACCTATAC
>JAAYLU010000021.1 GCA_012521675.1 Synergistaceae bacterium
GCTGGTCTACGAGTACCCGTCGCTCAGGCTGTGGGAGCTCGATTCAAGCGAACTCCAATCCAGCGACAACCCCTTCGACTGGGTCCTGCAGGCCGGCAAGTGCGCTCTGGAGGGCGGCAGGAACGAGAGGGTCAAGCTGGACTACCTGGAGTCCGTTATAGACAAGCTTGATGCCAAGGGCTGGAGTCACGACGAGAAGCTGGCTCTGTTGCGCTTCACGGACGCGCTGCTTCATCCGAAGGACCCGCAGCTGCGCAAGGAGTACGACTCATTCAGGGAACAGAGAAGCAAGGAGGGAAAACCGATGCTTATAAGCGTGGTCGAGGAGAGGGCCATAGAGAGAGGCAAGGAGATAGGCAAGGAGATAGGTGAGAAGATAGGAGAGAAGAGAGGCGAGAAAGAAAAGGCCTTCGCCGTCGCATCACGGATGCTTGCCAGCAACGAACCCAAGGAGAAAATACTGGATTACACCGGTATCTCCCCGGAGGAACTGGACGATCTTATCGCAAGTCGAAAGAATTAGGTTCACGTTGGACTATACGGGATCAGGGCAGATCCCTCGGCAAAAAACGCCTCGGGATGACGGAAACAAGTCGTCCCGAGCGCTGGGGAAGGCGGCCAGAAACATGCCGCCCAAGCGATCGACACGAACGGAAAAATAGCGGGGGTGCCGTGTGGCCCCCCGTGCATCTGTTTCCTCTCTCCCTACGAGACTGCGTCGCGCTTGGTGGAGAAGGCCTCGTACTCGCGGGCCTCGACTATCTCCGCCAGAGCGGTGACTGTGCGCTCGACCTCCTCGAAGGTGTTGTACAGAGCCACGGGGGCGAGGCGCACCACTCGGGGCGGTCGGAAGTCGGGGATTATGCCCCTCTTTTTCAGGGCGCAGCAGATGCGCCAGCTCTCGTCGTGCTCGACCGAGACGTGCCCTCCCCTGCGCTCCGGCTCGCGCGGGCTGCCGACCTCGTAGCCGAGATGCGTGAGGCGTTGGTCGACCATCTCGATCAGGAAGCCGGTCAGGGCCAGTGACTTCTTCCGCACCGAGTCGATCCCGGCCTCGTTGAAGAGCTTCAGCGCGCCGTCGAGCGACGCGGCGGAGAGCACGCTCGGGGTCCCCATCTGCCAGGCCCCGGCGGTATGAGCATGCTCGAACGTGATGGACATGTCGAACTGCCGCTCCTTCACGTAGCCGTACCATCCGGCCAGCCCCGGCGTCCGACCGAAGTGGCACCTGTTGACGAAGAGCCCGGCGGGCGAGCCGGGTCCGCCGTTGAGGTGCTTGTAGGTGCACCAGAAGGCGAAGTCCACGTCGTCGTCGTGCAGTCTGTGCGGGACGGAGCCGATCGAGTGGGCGACGTCGAAGCCGATAATGATTCCCCGCTCGTGCGCCGCTCTCGTCAGGCGGGGGATGTCGAGGAGCTGGCCACTCCGGTAGAGCACGCCCGGCAGCATGACCAGGGCGACTGTCTCGTCCATCATCTTGATGATCTCGCCCTCGTCCAGCGTGCGGCCGTCCGAGCTGCGCGCGAGCAGCAGGTCGCGGGAGGGGTCGCCGCCCTTCATGCGGACCTGGCTCCCCAGAGCGTAGAGGTCGGAGGGGAAGTTGAGCTCGTCGGCGAGAATCTTGCGCCGTTCGCCCTCGGGCTCGTAGAATGTCGCGACCAGGGAGTGCAGGTTGGACGTCGTGGAGCCGACCATCACCACCTCGTCCGGGTGCGCGCCGACGATGGGGGCCATCCGCGCCCCAATGCGCTCCCCGTAGGAGAACCAGTCGGGGTCGGCGTCGAGCCAGCCCCCTATGCCGCGGGTTCGCCACTCCTCCGTCGCGCGGTCAAGTGACTCCAGCGCGTCGATGGAGGCGAGTCCGAGGGAATTGCCATCCATGTAAATGCCGTCCTCCAGAAGGTGAAACCTGTTTCGGAATTCCTTCATGGGGTCCGCGGCGTCCAACGCCCTTGCCTCGCTCAACCAGTCACGTGTCATTTTTTAGTCCCTCCTCCGTTGCAATTGGTGCTCCGGCAGCGCCGGATGGACAGGCGAGATCAGTCCGTCCACCTGGAGAAAAGCATAGCAGATAACAACCGCAAGTTAAAGCGGCACCGCACCTGGTACGGTTCTCTGATACAATAATGCAGAATTTTCTTTACGGACGCTTTTTCCGTTCGGGGTTACTGTGCCAGCGGCTACTCTTTCCGAATGATCGACTTTATGTCTATAACCGGGGTACCGTCGAGGGCCTCCAAGGGATGCACCTTCAGCGTTGTTCCGTTCAATTCTACTATCCTCACCCGGTGAAGTCCTATCGGGTTCGGCCTAGAGGGGGACCTGGTGGCGAAGACTCCTTTCAGAGGCACGGTCTTGTCCCCCCTCGGATGCACCCTGAGTCTTTCCCGGTCCGCCAGGTGCAGCCAAGTCAACAGCATGACCTCGCGCCCGACCTCTAGCCCTTCCAGCCCGGCGGCGAACTCCGGGCTCACCTCCACCTCCGCCTCGACTCCGCCCTCGATACCCTGCCTGGGGCACTGCTCGCGGCACTTCAGCGGAGAGTGGATCACCCCTACCGCGCAAAGGGACATTGACGCTCCCGTTGCTTCCTGATCCTGATTCTTGTTGATGGCGACGACCCCCTAAAACACGTCATTCTGTCTACTGCATATTTGAATTATATAAAGAGAAACTGTGCTTCGCAATCGAACTCGCCTGATCCGAGGCTGTCCGCACGCTTGAAAGAGCGTATATGTCACTATTGATCAGCCTCTTTAACCCCTTTTTCTGCAAAAATCAGGGCGCTTTTCCAGAAAGCCTCTCTGATGTAGAATTGAAGACACATTATTCACCAAAACTCAAGGAGGTAGTTCATGAGAGCCATACTCGCCGGGACACTTGAGACCGGGCTTGGCACCACGCGCCACAATGTCACCGTCCTTATCGACGGAGGAAAGATAGTCGAGGTACTGGAGGGTCTGGACCCGAGGGGCGCGGGAGAGGTTACGGACGCGGCCAAAATGGTTGTCACCCCGGGATTCATCGACGCTCACACCCACATCGGGACTTACTGCGAGGGCTTCCCCGAGAGTATGGCGGACGCCAACGACATGGTGGACCCGGTTGCCCCGCAGCTTCGCATCATGGACGCGATCTACCAGGACGACACGGCATTCGCCGATGCGCTGGCGGGCGGAGTGACATGCGTGCAGACCCTGCCGGGAAGCGGCAATGTGATAGGCGGCCAGGGGGCCGTGATAAAGACCGCCACCTCGCGCAACGGAAGAAAGCTAGTGGTTGAGGAGATGCTTGTTTGCGCGCCCTCGTCCATGAAGTCGGCGCTGGGAGAGAACCCGATCAGGGTCTACAC
>JAAYLU010000022.1 GCA_012521675.1 Synergistaceae bacterium
AAAGGCGAGATCCCTCGCTCCGCTCGGGATGACAAAAAGCTTTGCTCGGGATGACAAATATGCAGGGTTCGGGATGGCAAATAAGCTCCGTTCGGGATGACTGAGGGGGGCGAGTTTTACTCGCTCCCCCTCGATATGTCTTTGTCTACTCCAGCTCGCCTAGCGCCGAGTGGGCCGCGGATATCCTGGCCACTGGGATTCGGAAGGGAGAGCAGCTGACGTAGTCCAGTCCTACTATATGGCAGAAGGCTATGCTCTCGGGGTTGCCTCCGTGCTCGCCGCAGATGCCTATGGAGAGGCCGGGGTTCTGAGTTCTGCCCTTGGAAACGGCTATCCTCATGAGCTCTCCTACTCCCTCCCTGTCCAGGACGTGGAAGGGGTTGACGGGTAGTATCCCGAGGTCCTCGTAGTGTCCGAGGAACTTGCCCTCGGCGTCGTCGCGCGAGAAGCCGAAGGCGGTCTGAGTCAGGTCGTTGGTGCCGAAGCTGAAGAACTCGGCGTGCTCGGCTATCTGGTCGGCTATGAAGGCCGCACGCGGGATCTCGATCATCGTGCCGACTAGGTAGGAGAAGCTGACTCCGGATTTCTCCATGTAGTCCTTGGCGATGTCGTCTATCTGCTTTCTGAAGAACTCCATCTCGTTCTTGATGCCAACGAGTGGGACCATGATCTCCGGCCTTACGTCCACTCCCTCTTTCACCAGGTCTATCACGGCCTCGAAGATCGCGCTGGCCTGCATGGCGCTTATCTCGGGGTAGACTATGCCGATGCGGCAGCCGCGGAAGCCGAGCATCGGGTTGGACTCGTGAAGGGCCCCCACCTTGACTATCGCGCTTCTTATTTTCTCGGCCTCGGGGGAGTCGCCCTTGCCGGCCGCCTCAAGGGCCTGGAGGTCTTCCTCCAGATCCTTCTCCTTCGGCATGAACTCGTGCAGGGGCGGGTCGAGCAGTCGGAAGATGACGGGCAGGCCGTGCATCTCCTTCAGTATTCCGTAGAAGTCCTGCTTCTGCATGACCTTGAGCTCTTCGAGGGCGACGGCCCGCTCCTCGGCGCTGTCTGCGATTATTAGTCGCTGCATCACGGGGATGCGGTCGGAGGCCATGAACATGTGCTCGGTCCTGCAGAGGCCGATGCCCTGGGCGCCGAAATCGCGCGCCCTGCGGGCGTCCTCGGGGGTGTCGCCGTTTGCCCAGACCTGCAGCCTTGCGATCTCGTCGGCCCAGTCGAGCAGTTTCTCGAAGTCCTTTGTGAAGGACGCCTCGATAAGGGGCGCCTCGCCAAGGAGGACTCTGCCGAGGGTCCCGTCGATGGTCAGGTTGTCTCCCTTTTTTACCACTGTGTCGCCCGCGGTGATGGTCTCTTTGTCTAGGTCGATCAGAAGCTCCTCGCAGCCGCTGACGCACGGCTTGCCGAGCCCCCTGGCGACGACGGCCGCGTGGCTGGTCATGCCTCCCCTGCTGGTAACAACCGCCTCGGCGGCGAAGAGGCCGTGTATGTCGTCGGGACAGGTCTCCGGCCTGGCGAGCACGACCTTGTGCCCGGCCTTGGCCTGCTCCACCGCGTCATCGGCATCGAAGACGACTATGCCGACCCCCGCTCCGGGGGACGCGGGCAGGCCCTTGGCGAGCTGTTTGACCTCGGCCTTGGGGTCGACCTGCCTGTGCAGCAGCATCTCGACCTGGCCCGGGGTGACCCTGGAGACGGCGGTCTTCTTGTCTATCAGGCCCTCCTCGAGCATGTCAATGGCTATCTTTACGGCTGCACCTGCGGAGCGCTTGCCGCTCCGGGTCTGGAGGATGTAGAGCTTGCCTTTCTCTATGGTGAACTCGATGTCCTGCATGTCCTTGTAGGAGGTCTCGAGGTCTGTGTTTATCTTGAAGAGCTGGTCGTATATTTCGGGCATCTTGTTTTTCAACTCGGCGATGGGCAGGGGGGTGCGTATGCCAGCGACCACGTCCTCTCCCTGGGCGTTTATAAGGAACTCCCCGTAGAGCTCCTTGACTCCGTCGGAGGGGTTACGCGTGAAGCAGACTCCCGTTCCGCAGTCGTCGCCGAGGTTTCCGTAGACCATCAGCTGGACGTTAACGGCGGTGCCGAGGTCGTCGGGGATGTTGTGCAGATTGCGATAGGTCACCGCCCGCGGGTTCCCCCAGCTCTTGAATACCGCGATTATGGAGTTCTTAAGCTGATCCTCGGGCTTGTCGGGGAAGGGTGCTCCTGTCTTCTCCTCGAATATCCTCTTGAACTCGCGAGCAACCTCCTCAAGGTCCTTCGCGGGGATCTCGTTGTCGAAACGGACTCCGAGGTCCTCCTTGACGCGGGCCAGGACGGCCTCGAAGTGCTCGCTGTCCACTCCGTGGACGACGTTGGCGTACATCTGTATGAAGCGTCGGTAGCTGTCGTACGCGAAACGGCGATCGTTGGAAGCCTTGGCCAGACTCTCGACGCTCTCGTCGTTGAGGCCAAGGTTGAGCACCGTGTCCATCATGCCCGGCATCGAGACGGGCGCCCCGGAGCGCACTGATACCAGCAGGGGGTTGTCACCCGCACCGAAGGACTTGCCCGTCTCTTTCTCAAGAGAGGCGATGGCCTCGGTCACGTCGTTCCATATCCCGTCGAGGAACGATTGGTCCTTGCCGTATTCAAGGCACGCGTGCGTGGTGAGGATGAACCCCTGCGGCACTGGAAGGCCATAGCCGACCATCTGGGCCAGATTGGCCCCCTTGCCTCCTAGGAGCGCCTTCATGCCGGCGTTGCCCTCCCGGAAGCTGTATACATACTTCTCTCTGTTAATCTCCATTCCCGCACCTCCATGATTGAGAATCGATTCTACACTCCAAAGCTACAGTCACCGTTATCTGTGTTGAAAATCGGCGAACATGCTGTTTTCGAGATTTGTATTATACACCACTAGGTATTTTTTTGACGCCTATTCATTCGCCGTTCGGATGTAATCGTGGATTTCGTGGGCGCCCTCCTCGATGGACCTGTTAGTCATATCGCAGACTCTGTACCCGGACGCACGGTAGTATTCACGGGCATTGTTCAGCTCCCTCTCCACCCTGTCGATGTCGGCGTATGCCGAGGCCTTTGGCTCCAGGCCGAGCATGCGAAGCCTTTCCGCCCTTATCAGGGAGAGACATTCCGTGGACATGTCCAGCCCCACGACCTTTTCGGGCGCGACTCTCCCGAGCGCCTCGGGCGGTTCTCGCTCCGGAACCAGCGTGAGGTTCGCGGTCATGAGGCCCTTCTGCGCCAGGTAGAAGGAGAGGGGCGTCTTCCCGGTGCGCGAGGCGCCGAGGAGGACAAGGTCGGCATCGGCAAGATGCTCTTCGCCCCGCCCGTCGTCGCACCTGGCGGCGAACTCCATCGCCCGGATCCTCTTGAGAAGGTCGCCGCTGTACGGGGTGCAGAGGAGCATTGCCCTTGAGTCCGAGCGCAGCGATGGTGCCGGGTCTTTCGACATATTCCTTCCTGCGAGGTCGATCACGGTTATCTGCGTCGATTCGGGCAACAGGGCCTTCAGCTCGTTTGAAAGCCTCTCCGATCCCTCCTCGCCCGAGTCGTAGGCTAATACCAATTTCAATGGCGACATTGTCATCACTCCCAGGTTCGCCGTGCTTTTTTCGCCCCGGGCGGGTTGTTACTTTTTCAGCACGCCCAGGTCTCCAACCTTAAGGAATAGCGCGTTGCACAGGCTCAACAGACGTATCCTGTTGGATTTTATCCTCTCGTCCGGGTCCATTACAAGGACGTCGTCGAAGAAAACGGTCACCGCGGGGGATAGCTCGGCCAGGTAGGAGGCCAGGGCCCTCCAGTCATGGCCTGCAAGCGCCTCCTCCACCATCGGGCTTATCCTCAGTATTTCGCCGTGAAGCCTTCTCTCGGCGTCCTTGGAGAAGAGGGTTTCGTCGACTCCCCCGACCACGTCCTCTGTCTTGGAGAGTATGTTGCGGACCCTTACCGCCGATGTCACAAGATCGACGAACCACTTCTCGTCCTGCAGCCCGGAGAAGACCTCAAGGAACTTCAAGGCCTGCAGGGGACGGCCCCCGGTAACGGAGAGAGCCAAGCTGGTCAGCTCATGGGAGTAGCCCCTCTCCCTGGTCTGGATATGGAGCCTCTGCTGAAGGAAGGCGATGACCCGCTCGCGGGTATCATCGTCGATCGCGAGGATCTTGCAGTCTTTGCCGAAGAGGCGGAAGAGGTCGACGTCGAGGTTCATTCCCCAGATTATCTCGTTTATGCAGCGGGCCGCCCTTCTCAGAGCGTAGGGGTCCTGCGACCCGGTCGGTTCGAGGCCCGCTTTGAAGCAGCTGGTTATGATATGCGCCCTCTCAGCCAGTCCCAGCAGAGCCCCTATCGCGTCCGACGGCAGTTCGCCTCCCGCCGCCCTGGGCAGGTACTGCTCGTAGAGTGCATCGGCCACGCGCTCGTGCTCGCCGTTTTTAAGGGCGTACTCCCTTCCCATCACTCCCTGCAGGTCGGGAAATTCGTTCACCATGCCCGTGACAAGGTCGGCCTTAGCCAGAAGCGCCGCCCTGTCGAGGAGGGAGAGGATGTCGTTCATGCCCATCTCCTTTGCGAGCCAGAGGGCAAGGTCTCGGACTGCCATGACCTTGTCGTGCAACGTGCCGAGTTGCTCCTGGTAGACGACGGACTTGAGGAGCTCGAGATTGGCCGCGAGGGGTTTTTTGAGGTCCTCGGACCAGAAGAAGGCGGCGTCCTCCAGGCGGGCGCGAAGGACCCTCTCGTTCCCCTCGCGCACGACTTCCATGTTGGAGGCGAGGTTGTTGCTCACTCCGACGAAGAAGGGGAGCAGTTTGCCGTTGTCGTTGCGGACGGAGAAGTACTTCTGGTTCTTCTTCATGCTGGTCACGAGGACCTCCTCGGGGATCTCGAGGAACTTCCTGTCGAAGCCGCCGAAGAAGGGGACGGGATACTCCACGAGGTAGAGGTTCTCCTCGATTATCTCCGGGTCAAGCTCGGGCGTGCCCTGCAGTTCATGCCCCAGGGAGCTTATCCCCGCCATCATCTTGCGACGGCGTTCTTCCTGGTCGAGGATCACGTGGTTGTCCGCCAGGAGTTCCATGTAGCGGGAGGCGTCGTCGATGTCCAGGAGCTTCGACCCCATGAACCTGTGCCCCCTTGTGACGGCCCCGCTCTCGATGTCCCCGTAGGTGAACGGGACTACCTCCCGGTCGATCATGGCGACGATCCAGCGGATCGGTCGGGCGAAGCGCACGGACGGGGCGTTCCAGTACATGCTCTTCGGAAAGACGATGCTCTTCACCAGGGCGGGAAGCACCTCGGGAAGGGCATCGATCACCGGCTTTCCTGGCTCGGATACCTCCGCGAAGGCGTATTTCACTCCATCCACGTCGACCGGGATCAAACTCTCCACCGGGACTCCCTTGCTCTTTGCAAATCCGTGAGCCGCCCTGGTCGCGTTGCCGTTCGTGTCGAAGGCCGAGGACCAGGCCGGGCCCTTGTACGAGGTGACTATGTCGCGCCTCATCTCCTCGACCTGTTCGACGACGAGGGCAATGCGCCTGGGGGTGGCGTATGCGGACATCTCCTTGTAGGTGATCCTGGCGTCGGAGAAGATCTCCCCGGCCGATTTCTTCAGCAGGGCGAGCGCCTCGGGGAGGAAGCGCGACGGGATCTCCTCGACCCCTATCTCCAGGAGCATGGTGTTGAAAGTCATTCTCTTCACCTCTTCACACGGTCGTGGAACTTCTCGGCGAGCGGCAGTCCCATCTCGCGCCGCTGCTCGACGTACGCCTCGCAGCACCGGCCTGCAAGAGCCCTGATCCTGCCGATGTAGCCGGTCCTCTCAGTGACGCTGATGGCGTTGCGGGCGTCCAGGAGGTTGAAGGTGTGGGAGCACTTGAGGACATAGTCGTAGGCGGGAAGTACGAAGCCTTTTTCAAGTATGCGCCTCGCCTCCGCCTCGTACATCCCGAAGAGCTGAAAGAGCATGTTCGTGTCCGCCAGCTCGAAGTTGTAGTGGGAGTGCTCGACCTCGCCTTTGTGGTGTATGTCGCCGTACTTTACGTCCTCGGCCCACTGAAGGTCGTAGACGCTGTCCACCTTCTGGACGAACATGGCGATGCGTTCGATGCCGTAGGTTATCTCCGCCGGGACGAGCTCCATGTCCAACCCCCCCACCTGCTGGAAGTAGGTGAACTGAGTGATCTCCATGCCGTCGAGCCAGACCTCCCAGCCCAGGCCCCAGGCACCTACGGTGGGAGACTCCCAGTCGTCCTCGACGAAGCGGATGTCGTGTGCCTCCGGGTCTATCCCGAGCGAGGCTAGGCTCTGCAGGTAGAGGTCTATGATGTTCGACGGCGCGGGCTTGATTATGACCTGGTACTGGTAGTAGTGCTGAAGACGATTCGGGTTCTCGCCGTAGCGTCCGTCGGCCGGGCGGCGAGAGGGCTCCACGTAGGCCACTCGCCACGGCTCGGGGCCAAGCACGCGAAGGCAAGTCGCCGGGTTCATGGTGCCCGCTCCTACCTCTATGTCGTAGGGCTGCTGGGCGACGCATCCCTGCTCGGCCCAGAAGCGTTCGAGGCGAAAGATGATCTCCTGAAAGTTCACTGCCATTCCTCCTTATGCTGAAACTGAGCTTGAAAGCGGACGTCCGAGCCGACCCCGGGTCAGGCCATGGCGTCGAAATAGCGTTTGAGTCGTGAATTTACCTCGGCCCAGTGCGACTGGCCCCGGAAGCCGGTGGCCGGGAAGAGCCCAGCAAACGCCCTTGCGGGCGCTGAAAGCGACATGCGAAGCAGGTCCATCTCCCTCGCTGCCAGGCGCGCCCCCTCGCCCTCCCGGGCGCAGGAGGGGCAGAGAAAGCCCAACAGGGTCAGCCTGGCCTCGGAGATGGGCACGCCGCACCCGGCGCAGTTCTCAGGCGAGGGCGCAAGGCCCCAGCATCTCAGCCACTTCCAGTAGAAGCGCCATTCGGCGACGAGGGGATGGGCATCGCTTTTCAGGTGCATCCCCGACCAGTAGAAGAGGGCCAGCACATCGTCGCAGGGGATGCGCGGAGCAAGATGTCTGCACAGCATCACGTCCCACTCCATGAGCTTTGCTATCTTCGACGGGTCGTTCCTAAGTTGCCAGAAGTCCTCCTTGATCTCGGCCGACGTCAGGTAGTAGTACTTGGTACCCCGGTAGAGGTTGAAGTTGGCCCAAGTCAGGGGCTCTATCGCTCCCCCGAATCTTATCCTGCCCCTGGAGGCGCCTGGTGCGTACACGGTTATTGGTCCCAATCCCTTTAGAAACAGGTAGAGAATCGCGTCGCCCTCGGGCGAGATGTCCCTTTTCAGCACGACGCCCGAATGATTGGCATGTCCCTGCGTCTTTCCGTCGAGGAAGGCGCCTCCGGGGAACCAGGATGAGTCGCTTCGCCTGATGTGCCTACGCTTTCGAGGGTTGTTCTCCATCGGGGATCTATCCCTTGGGACGGCGCTCTTCGATTCCGAATAGCCTCAGGTCGTTCTCGGACTGTCTCCAGTTCTTTCTGACCTTGACCCACAGGTCGAGAAACGTCCTGTGCCCGGTGAACTCCTCTATGTCGATCCGGGCGAGCCTGCCGATCTCTCTAAGCCTCTCTCCTCCGCCCCCTATGACTATGCGCTTCTGCCCCTCTCGCTCCACGTAGATGCTGGCCCTGACGTAGAGGACCTCTCGCTCCGGGTACTCGTCGGGGCTCTTGTACTCCTCTATCTCCACCGCTATGCAGTGGGGCACCTCCCTGTGCGTGAGCATAAGGGCCTTCTCCCGTATGATCTCCGACGCCAGGAACTTCTCCGGCCTGTCGACGATCATCTCCTCGTCGTAGAAGGGAGGCCCCTCCGGGAGGAAGGGCTTGATCGAGTCGACGAGGTCGTCCAGCCCCATTCCGGTCCTGGCGCTGATGAAGACGGATCCACGCAGCGGCAGTTCGCCTCCATAGAGTGATTCAACCTCCTCGCGCCTCTCACGACGAGGGGGGGTGTCGCACTTGTTCACGGTCAGCAGCACAGGGGCGTCCGCCTTCGAAAGCATCGATATGATCTCCCTGTCCTCGGGGCCGATGAGACGGTCGCCTATCTCCACCACGTAACAGACGAGGTCGCCCTCGCGAAGTGATTCGGCGGCGGCCTGCACCAATGTTTTTCCCAGCTTGTGCCTGGGCAGGTGAAGCCCCGGGGTGTCCAGCAGGACGATCTGGCAATCGTCGGAGTTGAACACGCACCTGATGACGTGCCTGGTGGTCTGCGGCTTCTCGGAGACTATGCTGACCTTGTAGTCGAGCAGCCTGTTTATTATCGAGGACTTCCCGACGTTGGGACGCCCGGCGAGGACGACCTTTCCGGAGCGGAAGGCGGTTTTTTCGTCGTTCAATGTTCGTCGGCCTCCCCGCCGAAGAGGAAGGGGGCGGGGAACAGGTCGGCGAGGGATGAGAGAACGTAAGAGTCGCCATCCTCGAAGACCAGAACCATGTCCGGGTTGAACTCCGCCAGGAACTGCCTGCACGCGCCGCAGGGGAGGCAGGGCTCGCCCGGGACGCCCACTATTGCGGCGGCCAGCGGCTTTCTGCCCCCGCGCGCTATCATGGCGGTCGCAGCGCTTCTCTCCGCACAGATCGACAGCCCGTAGGAGCTGTTCTCCACGTTGCACGCCGGGATCAGTTCGTCCATGCCCTCGACGAATAGGGCCGCACCGACCGGGAATCGCGAGTAGGGCGAGTACGACCTGGCGCGAGCCTCCCTTGCCGCCTCGAGGAGCTCATTGATCGAGGGCCAGTCCGCGGGCCATGAATAGTCCTTTTTCAGCGGGTTCATTCCGTGTCCTCCGGCGTCATTTCTTCGTCATTCTCCCTCGGGATCAGGCGAAGGAGCTTTATCCTGTGATCCTCCACTTCCACTATCTCAATCTCCCACTCGCCAGCGCCATCGTCCGGCGTGTATGTCAGCCTTTCCCCCGGAGAGGGGAAGTCCCCGGAGATAGACAGGGCCAGCCCCGCCAAGCTCTCCGCGTCCTCGGAGTCGAAATGCGCGTCCAGAAGCTCGCTGAGGTCCTCGAGTCCCATGGTCCCCTGCACTATGTAGCTTCCGTCTTCCCGTTCGGTGAAGGCGGGATTGTCCTTGTCGTACTCGTCCTGTATCTCCCCGACGATCTCCTCCAGAAGATCCTCGAGGGTGGCTATCCCCGCCACACCGCCGTATTCGTCCACGGCCACCCCCATGTGTATGTGCTTCTTCTTCATGTTGTTGAAGAGCTCGACCACCCTCATGCTCTCGGGCACGAAGAGGGCCTCCCTCATTATGGACGAAACCGGGGATGCCGTCTTGCCCTCCAGCAGATAGGGTATCGTGTCCTTTACGTAGAGGATGCCGACTATGTCGTCGAGGTTTTCCCTGAACACCGGTATCCTGGAGTGTCCGTGCTCCAGGAAGATCTTGATGGCCTCCTCGAGGGTGTAGTCGGCGGGGACGGCGTCCATGTCGGTCCTGGGGACCATTATCTCGTAGACCCTGGTCTCCTCGAAGGAGATCACTCCGTGGATCATCCTTCTCTCGACCTCCTCCAGGGCGCCGGACTCCTGCCCGATGATCACCATCTGCTCAAACTCCTCCCTGGTGACAAAGGGGTGACGGGCCTTCACCTCGACCTTGAAGAGCACACCGAGCAGCTTTACTGTCGCGAGCAACAACCACAGGAAGGGCGCGAGCAGGATGTCCAACAGCCTGAGGAAGGGCAGGGACATCACCAGAACCGTGTCCTGGTTTATGATGGCGACGCTCTTGGGGAAGACCTCTCCGAAGATGACTATGAGGGCGGTCATGAGAGGGACTACGACCAGTACCCCGATATGACCCATCAGCCTGATGGAGAGAGAGGCGGCCAGCGCGCTGGCTGCTATATTGACTAGGTTGTTCGAGATCAGCACGATGGTAAGAGCCCGCTGCACGTCGCGAAGCAGCCAGTCGAAGAAGCGCTTCCGATAGGGATGTCGCTCCGACAGGGCGAGTATCTTCCCGCGGCCGGACGAGGTTATGGCCGTCTCGGCGGCGCTGAAAAAGGCTGATAGCAGGAGCAGGGTGGTCAACAACAGGATCATCTGCACGACGGAGGCGCTCATCGTCATCCCGCCCGAACCGGCCCGCTGAAGACCAATGCCTTCAGCAGTTCCGTCTTTATCCGTTCCGTTGTCTGCTCCATGGCGATTCTACGGTCCTCGGTATCGTGATCCCAAGCCAGCAGGTGCAGAAAGCCGTGTGCGAGAAGAAGCGCCATCTCGTCTGGAAGGGCCTCTTCGGAGGCGGCGTTCTTTCGGGCGACATCGGGGCATATTAGGATGTCCCCCAGGGGAAGGGTGGGCAGCATCCTGCTCGGGCGGAACTCGCCGTCCTCCTCCCAGAGCGGGAAGGAGAGGACGTCCGTAGCTTCGTCCACTCCCATGTGCTCCCTGTTGCGCTCTCTCATCAGACCTTCGGGAATGAAGGAGAGGGATATTTCGACTCTCTTCGGCAGGGCGCCCTTGGGGGTCAAGGCCTCCAATGCGTCCGCCAGCACCAATTCGGCTCTCTCCCGGGCGAATGGCGGTGTACTTGCCGGGATGGTCTCCTCATTGTCCTCGAGGCGAAGGTGAACCTTCACTGACATCTGCCTCCTGTTTTTCATCTTTGGTTTTTTGTTCGGCCGACTCTTTTATCTCCTTGACCTTGCGGGTATGATACATCGTCCTAAGCGATGAGAGCAATGTCTCCTTGATGATCGATAGGTCCCGGAGGGTGAAGTCCACGTCGTCGAGCTGGCCCTCTGCTATCTTGGCGTCCACGACCCTGTTTATAGTGTCGCCGATGTCGTACACGGAATCCGCGCCGGCACGGAACTCGGACCTGACGGCGGCCTCGACCGAGTCTATCAGCATCAGAAGGCCCGTCTCCTTGCTCTGGGGGCGCGGTCCCGGGTAGCGGAACTGGTCGCTCGGCACGGGTGTGCCCATGCTCTCGGCCTTCTTGAGGAAGTATGTCAGGGCCGTGGTGCCATGGTGCTCCGCTATGAAGGAGCGTATGATCCTTGGCAGGTGGTATTCCTGCGCAAGTTCAAGCCCCTCCCTGACGTGGGCTATGATGACCAGGGCCGATAGAGAGGGCTTGAGCTCGTCGTGGATATTGTCGCCGCCCATCTGGTTCTCGACGAAGGCCTCGGGGCGACGCAGCTTGCCGATGTCGTGGAAGTAAGCGCCCGCTTTCAGAAGATTGGCGTTCATGTCCAGCTTGTCGGCTATCGTCTCGGCCAGGGTGCCAAGCATCAACGAGTGGTGATAGGTCCCCGGCGCCTCCATCTGAAGCCTCTTGAGAAGGGGGTTCGACGGGTGGCTGAGCTCTATCAGGCGCAGGGGCGACAGGACGTCGAAGACGTCCTCGAACAGGGGCAGGGCGGCGATTACCAGGCTGCTCCAGACGGCGATTCCCAGCACCAGTGGTACCAGTATCTCCGCCGAGAGGGAGAGATTGAAGGCCAGCCTGAGAGCAAGTCCTGCACCGGTCTGAAGCAGTCCAAGTAGAAAGAGCTGTTTCCAAAGCCTGCCCCTGGAATGAGCGTCTTTCAGCACGAAGTAGCCTCCGAAGGCGCTGACTATGCCCATCAGGGCCACGAGCAGGACGTGCAGGGTCGAGAAGCCGGAGACGACGAGAGCACCGAGGATTCCACCCACCATGACAAGCTGAAGAGCTGAGTGAGCAGGCAGAGTCAGGTAGGAGCATCCTGCCAGGAAGAGGCTGCCCATTCCCTGGACGGAGAAGAGAGAGGAGACGTATTCCACTATCCAGCTCAACCCGACGATGAACGACAGGTAGAGCCATGGCGGTTCGACCTCGGGGGCTTCTCTGTCGGTCTGAGTGGCGAGCCAGAGAGGCCATAGGAGTATTGTCGTAAGGGCAAACAGTATCTGTTTCCACGGGAAGGAGAGCATCGAGTAGCCCTGCGCCTCCAGGATCCCGGCGGCCTGGTCCGTTATTATCTGCCCCTTGTCCACTATGACGTCTCCGGGGGCGACTTTTCTTTCGACAGGCTGCAGGGTCGAGCCTATCTCCTCCCTGAGAGAGCGAGTGAGGTCCGCGTCTATGTGAACAAGGGGCTGCAGTATCTCGTCGAGGATCTGGAAAACGACGTTAGCGTCCTCGATGGGCAGGGAGAGCTCCTCTATCTCCCTCCAGATGTTCTCCGGCGACCATGCGATCTCTCCCCCGGCGATCGAGTCCGCGTCTAGGTAGAGGCGGCTGAGACGTGCGCTCTCCATGAGGATGGTCTTCCCGGGCTCCTCCGGGTACTGGTTTATCAGCTCGGTCAGGCCGGGAGAGAGCGAAAGGCCGGAGATGTCGCCCGCCGCCATGGACTCGATCTTGGAGATGAGCCTGTCCATGGCCGCGCCGTCTCGCACCAGCACGCCTGCGACAGTGTCCCCCACGCGGGCGCGGAGGATCGAGGTGCTCTCGTCGTCCGTGTACTTGAATGGAAAGAGGGCGAAGTAGGTCCTGGGCGAGGGCTCTCCGGGAAGAAAGCCGGAGGTCCTGTCCTCGAAGAACCATTTGAGAAATATTACGGTCAGCGCAAAGGCAACGAGCAGAAGCAGCGACAGGGAGCGATAGTCCGCCGACTTGCCTTCGCCCTTGAGCAGTGAGCCTCCGTATTTTTTGGGCCCGCGCCTAGAGGCCGAGCCTCTATGCCTGAGGTTCGCGCTGTCGTTCATATCTCTCGTAAGCCCTTACCACCTTCTGTACTATTTCGTGCCTGACCACGTCGGAATCGGTGAGATTGAAGAATTCGATCCCCTGAATCCCCTCGAGTATTTCTCTCACCTGAATCAGGCCGGACTTTTTGCCGTTCGGCAGGTCTATCTGGGTTATGTCCCCCGTTATCACAGCCTTCGAGCCGAAGCCGAGGCGGGTGAGGAACATCTTCATCTGCTCGGGTGTCGTGTTCTGCGCCTCGTCCAGAATTATGAAGCTGTCGTTCAGGGTCCTTCCCCTCATGTAGGCCAGGGGAGCGATCTCTATGACGCCCTTGTCCACGTGACGCAAGAAACGCTCCGGGGTCAGGAGGTCGTAAAAGGCGTCGTAGAGGGGACGCACGTACGGCTCCACTTTTTCCCGGAGGTCTCCCGGGAGGTAGCCGAGGCTCTCCCCCGCCTCCACCGCGGGCCTCACGAGGACGATCCTGCTGATTGCAGAGGCCTTCAACAGGGCGACTGCATGGCAGACGGCAAGGAAGGTCTTGCCCGTTCCCGCGGGACCGATGGCGAATACTATGTCGTTGTTTCTGACCGCCTCCAGGTATCTTCTCTGCCCCTCCGTCTTGGAGCGTATGGGTTTTCCTCTCGCCGTGGTGCAGATGACCTCGGAGAAGAGAGGGGCAAGATCGACCGAGCCTTTTTCCGCTATCATGTCCATGGCGTACCGAACGTCTGCCAGGTGAAGCGAGTGCCCCCTGGAGGCTATTTTGTGAAGCTGCTCGAGGAGGCGGAAGGCAACCTCGACCGCCTCCTCGTCAGGGCCGCGAACGGC
This sequence comes from Synergistaceae bacterium, assembly GCA_012521675.1. Lineage (NCBI taxonomy): Bacteria > Thermotogati > Synergistota > Synergistia > Synergistales > Synergistaceae > Synergistaceae bacterium. Next base: position 13,566 of record JAAYLU010000022.1, read on the forward strand.
CACCTTGTTCCCTCTCACGATCAGGCTGACCGGGTATCGCTGCTCTATCTCGGAGAGGTTTTCGTCTCCGTTTCCCGCGAAACGATACATGGTCTCGATGTCCGCGAAGCTTAGCTCGCGGAGAAACGGGCCTTGCTCGTCCTTGCTGTTTATCACGTCTATGCGCATCCTCCTCGGGGACTGTATGTCTATACCGGGTATCCCACCCCGTCGACCAGCTCCGCGACCCCCACGTCGATTTTCATCTCCCTGGCGAACTTCTTCACGAGGAAGTCCTTTGCGATCACGGGGAACAGGACATAGCTGAGCACGTCCTCGGGCTGGAGCATCCAGGGCGCGATTGCCTTCCTGGCCTTGTCGAGCTCGGGCTCGATCAGCTCGGCGGGCCTGCGGGTTATCGGGACCGCGTCGCCGACGACCTTCTTCCGTATCTCCGGGTCGACTTCCGCGGGCGGCTTGCCGTATTCTCCACGGAAGTAGCTCTTCACCTCGCTGGGGACTACCTTCCACCTCTCTCCCATCAGGACGTTCAGAGTGGCCTGGGTGCCCACCAGCTGGCTCGTCGGAGTCACAAGGGGCGGGTATCCCATCTCCTTGCGCACTCTTGGGACCTCCTCTAGCACCTCGGGAAGCCTGGCAATGGCCTTCTGTTCTTTGAGCTGGCTCACCAGGTTCGAGTACATCCCTCCGGGGATCTGGTAGAGGAGCACGTTGATGTCCACTCCGCCGAGGTCGATGAAGATGTCGGAGTATTTTTCGCGCACTTTTTTAAAGTGCATCGCCACGGGGAGGAGCTTCTCGAGCTCGATTCCCGTGTCCAGCTCTCCTCCCCTGAGGGCCGCCACCATCGACTCCACTGGAGGCTGACTCGTGCCGAGGGCGAAGGGGGAGATGGCGCAGTCAACCACGTCCGCTCCCGCCTCGAGGCCGGCGTAGTAAGCCATGGAGGCCATCCCGCTGGTGTAGTGGGAGTGTATATGCAAGGGCAGGTCTGTCTCCTGCTTAATCGTCCTGACCAGGGCCGCGGTCTCCACCGGGCTGATAATCCCCGCCATGTCCTTGATGCATATCGAGTCGGCGCCCATGGACTTCATGTCCTTTGCCAGCTTGCCGAACGACTCCAGCGAATGCACGGGCGAGAGGGTGAACGAGAATGCCAGCTGAAGGTGCGCTCCCTCTTTCTTGACCTGGTCCGCTGCGACCTCCATGTTGCGAAGGTCGTTGAGGGCATCGAAGACCCTTATTATGTCCAGCCCGTTGCCGATGGCCCTCTTGACAAACTCACGGATTGTGTCGTCGGCGTAGTGGCGGTAGCCGACTACGTTCTGGCCGCGGAGCAGCATCTGGAGCTTCGTCTTTTTAAAGAGTCTGCGCATCGAGCGAAGTCTCTCCCACGGGTCCTCGTCGAGGAAGCGCATGCAGCTGTCGTACGTCGCGCCGCCCCACACCTCCATCGAGTGAAACCCGACCTCGTCCATCTGTTCGATTATGCCGGTCATGTCCTCCACTCTCATTCGAGTGGCCATGAGCGACTGGTGCGCGTCGCGGAGGGTGGTGTCGGTTATGCCGGCCCTTCTGCCGGGCTCTGCCTTTTTTTCTGTCTTCTTTCGCTCTTCTTTTTTCTCCTGTCTCTCCTCGACCTTCGCCCTCTTGGAGGGGGACGGCTTCGACGAAGCCGCTTCGGTCTTCTTTTTTTTGTTCGGGGCACTCATACTCAATATCCTCCACCTGTCCTATGATAGTTTACGAAGTGCCAACTAGGTTCTACCGATGCGCCTTTTCGCCTCTTCCCAGAGTCCGTCCAACGCACCGAGCGAGAAACTGTCCCAGGGACGGCCTGTCTCCCGGACCATCGACTCTACTATCCTGAACCGCTCGGTGAATTTCTTGTTCGCCTTTCCAAGGGCCGAATCGGGGTTTACGTCGAGATGCCTAGCGAGGTTTACCGCCGCAAAAATGAGGTCTCCGATCTCCTCTTCAAGCAGATCGATGTCTCCCTCCCCGACGGCGTCTCTCACCTCCGACAGCTCCTCCTCGATCTTGTCGTATATTGGATCGAGGTCGCCTTTTTCCCAGTCGAAGCCGACATGAGCGGCCTTCGACTGTATGCGTGCCGCTTTGGCCAGAGGGGGAAGTCCCTCCGGGACGCCTGCCAGCAGGGATGTGTCCTTTTTCTTGCCCTTCTTCTCCAGGCCCTTGATCTCCTCCCATTTCCGGAGGACCTGGCCGCTTGTCTCCGCCGACCAGTCGGAGAAGACGTGAGGGTGGCGCCTGGTCATCTTGTCCACCAGCCCCTGTATTACATCACCGATTGAGAAGGTCCCCTCCTCCTCGCCTATTCTGGCGAGGAAGACCACCTGGAGCAGGAGGTCGCCCGCCTCCTCCACTATGTCCGGTGTCTCGCCGGTCGAGATGGCATCCACCAGCTCGTACGCCTCCTCGACTATGTAAGTCCTTAGGCTCTCCATAGTCTGTTCCCTGTCCCAGGGGCAGCCGTCCTCCGCGCGCAGGCGCGCCATTACCTCGACCAGCCCCCCGAAAGCCTCCTGGTATCCTTTTTCAGCCATATTCTACAGCACCCGCTTTAAATGTCTAATCCCCGAGAGAAGGTCCTTGAGCCCCGTTCCACCTCCCGGACCCGTGAGAGCTCTGTTTCTCGGAATCCACCGCTTGGAGGTCGCCAGGTGGTCGAACAGGGGGCCCCCTCCCGCGATCGTCGTGTCCATTCTCGTGCACGCTACGGACAAGATACCATATAAACCGCCCTTTGAACGGAGAAAAGATACGGAAAACAAGTTTTCGAGGCTCTCCGGCAGATCCCCGAACCTGTCCCTGGACTCCTTCGCCATGTCGTCGAGCTCCGCCACGCTGGAGACTCGAAGAAGCCTCCTGTACAGGGCTATCCTGACGCTCTCCTGCGGTATGTAGAAGGAGGGCACGAAGCAGGGAATCTCCACAGAGACGGAGGCGTTGGACGGTGCCTTTCCCTGGAGCTTGCCGATCTCCTCCTCCAGCAGTGAATAGTAGAGGATCGAGTCCGTTTTTCGCGCGCCTTTTCCGTGCTGAGTCGTCCCGATGAGCTCCCCTCCGCCCCTGATGCGCAGATCCTGCATCGCGAGGTTATACCCGGCTCCCTCATTGTCAAGCGACGTTATGGCGTCAAGTCTGTCCAGCGTCTCCCGGGTCAGTGGTTTTTCCGGCGGATAGAGGAAGTAGGCGAACGCGGCCTCGTCCCTCCTGCCGACACGGCCCCTGAGCTGGTACATCTGGGCCAGTCCAAGCTCGTGACAGTCCTCGATTATGATCGTGTTCGCGTTCGGAATGTCCAGACCGCTCTCGATTATCGTGGTGCACAGGAGGATCTTCACATGGCCGCTGAAGAAGTGCGTCATGGTCTCCTCCAGGTCCTGTTCCCTCATCCTTCCGTGAGCCATGGCAATGACTACGTCCGGGAAGAGCCGCCTGAGGGTGGCGAGCTTTTTCTCCATGCCCGAGATGCGGTTTGCCACGTAGAAGACCTGCCCTCCCCTCTCGATCTCCGACGAGATGGCCTTCCTGACGAGCGATTCGCTCCAGGGCGCGGCCGAGGTCATCACGGGAATCCTGTCTCCCGGGGCCTCGTTGATCACCGAGAAGTTTCTCAGGCCTTTAAGCGACAGGGCGAGGGTGCGCGGTATGGGAGTGGCGGAGAGCATGAGTACGTCTATGTCCTCCTTCGCCTGCTTTATCCTCTCCTTGGACATGACTCCGAACCTGTGCTCCTCGTCGACTATCAGGAGGCCGAGGTCCTTGAAGATCACGTCGTCCTTCAGCATTCTTATTGTGCCGATAAGTATGTCTATCGCGCCTGTGGAGAGCTTGCGTATCACCTCGTTCTGCTCCTTTTTGGTCAGGAAGCGGGACAGGATGCCGACCGTGACGGGGAAGCCGGTCAGCCTGGCCGTGAAGGTGAGGTAGTGCTGCTGAGCCAGGATCGTCGTGGGCACGAGAAAGGCGGTCTGCTTGCCCGCCTGCGCCGCGCGGAAGGCCGCCCTGAGGGCCACTTCGGTCTTTCCGTAGCCGACGTCGCCCACCAGCAGCCGGTCCATGGGATATGGCCGCTCCATGTCGTCCAGGATCTCGGTTATGGCGGTCAGCTGGTCCTTCGTCTCCGGGTGGGGGAAGGACTCCTCGAATTGGTCGAACAGGTCGTCCCTGCCGGGGAACGCGAAGCCCTCCACCAGCTCGCGTTTCGCGTAAAGTTCCAGCAGAGAACGCACCTCCTGCTCCACCCTCTCCCTGGTCTTCTGTACGCTCTTCTTCCATCTCGTGCCCTTAAGGGAGTCAAGCCTGACCTCGCCGTCCATCTGCTCCGCAAGCGGCGTGATCTTGTGCATGAGGAGCGCGGGCAGGAAGAGACGCTTGTTGTCCGCGAACTCCAGGATCAGGCTGTCCACGGACTCGCCGGAGATCTTGACCTCCTCGGCGCCCCTGAAGACGCAGAGACCGTATTCCTCGTGCATCAGCAGGCGGCCGTCGGCGAGCTGGTCGCTCCATTCCTGCGGCGGGACGAAGTGTACGGCGGAGGATCGACGCCGCGTGACGCCCGAGAGTTCGACGTCGGACAGGTTGATCACCCTCATCACAGGGTCCGCGAAGCCCTTTGACAGTGAGCCGGGGATGACCTGGACGTCCTCCTCGAAGATTGAAGCGAGGCGGGGATTCTCAGTAAAAAGCCTGATGTGGTAGCCGTCGTTTTTCCATGTCTCGCACATCCACCTGAAACGATCCAGGTTGCCCTTGAAGAGGGGGACCTCCTCGATGGCCAGTTTTTCCCTCGCCATGGCGGCAGCATCGGTGATGCGCAGCATCAAGCCGGACGCCAGCCTGAACATGAGATCCTGCCAGGAGATGAGCGGGGGACCCCCGTGAACGGAGGCAAGCTCCTTCCATATCATCTCGTACTTCATGGCTCCCGACTCTATCCTGACCGGGTCGAAGAGGAGAAAGAGAGTGTCGTCGCCAAAATAGTCCGCTATCGCTGTCTCGCGGACAGTAGATGTGGAGTGGATGCTGAGCTCGTCCAGCACTCCCACACTCTTCTGAGTTCTCGGGGAGAAGCTTCTTATGCTCTCCAGCGTGTCGTCGAAGAACTCAAGCCTCACCGGGTGGGCGTACGAAGGATCGAAGATGTCCAGTATGCATCCGCGAAGGACGAACTGTCCCGGCGCCCAGACTAGGTCAGAGCGGACGTAACCAGCGTGGACAAGCCAGTCCAGAAAGGAGCTGCGCCTGTACTCTCGGCCTGTCATCAGGAGTATCTCCCCCGTCCCCCTGGACACGGGAGACAGGAGTCCCCGTCCGGTGGTAACGAGAATTCCTCCGTCCTCCCTCCAGCGCAGGATGGTCTCTCCTCGTTGAAGGGCAAGGGCTTTGTTTTCGATTCCTTGATTCGTCAGGGGGGTCTCCACGAGCAGTGTGGCGGGCGCCTCGGGGAAAAGAGAGTTCCAGTCGTCGAAGAAGGTGGACGACTGTTTTGAGTCCGGGAAGACGGCAACAGCAGGCGCTCGCGGCGCCCTGCAGATCCAGCACCGGGCCGCGCCGTCGAGCGAGAGGTGAATCGGGGCACCCTGCCGCCACAGGGCGCTCCCGATGTCCCATACCGTGTTATGTCTTCTGTCTGAGGAAATGTTCATCCTGATAAAGGCTCCCGCGGTATCACGCGACGGGCCGTGTGGAGTTTTATTCGCATCACCGTATTTTTTCAACGGGAAGCGTTCACCAGGTTCATCGTCCTGTCCGTTCCGTCATTTATCCAACTCTCCACGGCCTCGGCGGCCCTGTCAAGAAGCGATGGGAGCGTTTTTCGCTCCTCTTCGTTGAAGCCGCCCAGTACCCATGAGACCATGCCCTGCCTGTCGGGGGCGGCGCCTATGCCGATTCTCAGGCGCGGAATTTTAGCGGTTCCGGCTCTGCCGATGACGGAAAGCATGCCCTTGTGTCCGCCTGCTCCGCCCTTGGCCCTCATTCTGAGTCTGCCGAACGGAAGGTCGACGTCGTCGTATATGACGAGCACGTTCTCCCAGGGCACGTCGAGATATTCGGCGGCCTCCACGACCGACCTGCCGCTGAGGTTCATGTATGTCAGCGGTTTCAGCAGGAAGACCTTCTCCCCCTCGTGAAAAAAGGACCATGACATGGAGGAGAACTGCATTCTGGGGACGCCGCAGGAGAGGCGGTTTTGAATGTGGTCTATGACCAGCCACCCCGCATTATGGCGCGAGAATACATACTCGGGGCCAGGGTTGCCCAGGCCGGCGACTATCTTCAATAGGGGCTATTCCTCTTCCTCGTCCTTCGCCTTGCCCTTTGCGACTACTTCCACTTCTCTCTCTTCCTCGTCCTCGGCGATTGCCTCCTCCTCGGCCTCCTCGTCGGTCACGCCGCGTGGCACCATTACCGCCACGACCATCTCGTCTTCATCCACAAGAAGCGAAGCGTCCGAAGGTAGGTCTAGGTCTCGCACGAACAGCTGGTCGCCGAGCCCGAGATCGGATACGTCCACTGTGATCATGTCGGGAATTCTGCCCGGAAGGACCTCCATTGAGATCTCGCGCAGGATGTGGTCGATGAGGCCTCCCTGCTTTGCGCCCTCGCATGTCTCGCGTCCGACGATCTGAACGGGCACGTTGACGTTGATCTTGCGACCTTTGACCAGCTGCATGAAGTCGATGTGCAGAAGAGAGTCGTCGAGGAAGTTCTTTTGAACCTCGCGCATCAGGCACATCTCCTGCTTGCCGTCGGGCAGCGTTGCGTTGAGGGTGACGGTCTCCCAGCCGCCTGCCTTTATCAACTTCGCGACATCCTCGGTTTTGACCTTGGCGGGAATGGAGTCCTTGTACTCCGGGCCGTAGAAGACGCAGGGGGTGTATCCTGCCGGGCGGAGCTTCTTGCAGGCGATTTTTCCCGATTCCTTGCGCTCTTCCAGTGTTATGCTGATAGCATTCGACATTCTAAAACATCCTCCTTGAAAATCGATTCCTACAGGGAATCGGAGATCTACGCGTCAATCACTTTCAATCGAACTTCAATCGAACAGGCTGCTCACCGAACGGTCGTTGTGAATCCTCAGGATGACCTCGGCGAAAAGAGGGGCGATCGACAGCTGAACGATTTTAGCCGATTTCTTGCTCTCAGGCAACGGGATCGTGTCCGTCAGGACGACCTCGTCTATCTCGGAGTACTCCAGCCTCTCCAGGGCCGGCCCGGAGAGCACTCCGTGGGTCGCGCAGGCGTAGACCTTGACCGCGCCTCTCTCCTTGAGAAGGGCGGCGGCGTTGCAGATCGTCCCCGCCGTATCGATTATATCGTCCACCAGTATGGCCGTCTTTCCGTCGACGTCCCCGATGACGTCCATGACTTCGCAGAGGTTGGCCACCTCGTGAGATCTTCTTTTGTCGACAACCGCGAGGTCCGTCTTCAGCATTCCGGCGAACTTCCTGGCGCGGACAACTCCGCCCACGTCCGGTGCCACGACCACGGGCGTAGCAATAACGGACCTGGATAGGATCTCTTTGAAATACCTCGCCAGGAGGGCAATTCCGGTAAGGTTGTCAACCGGGATGTCGAAAAAACCCTGCAGCTGGCCTGCGTGCAGGTCGGCGGAGATCACCCTGGTCGCCCCGGCCTCCGTCAGCAGGTTTGCGATCAGCTTGGCCGAGATCGGGTCCCTGGGCTTTGTCTTCCTGTCCTGGCGGGCGTAGCCGAAGTAGGGGATGACGACGTTTATCCTGAACGAGGACGCCCGCCTCAGCGCGTCTATCATTATCAGGAGCTCGACCAGGTTTTCGTTGACGGGATTGCACGTGGGCTGGACGACGAACACATCGGCGCCGCGCACGCTCTCCTCTATGGAGAGCCCTATCTCTCCGTCGGAGAAACGGTAGTGCTTCGCCTTGGACTGCTCTATTCCCAGCTCGCTGCAGATTCTTTTTGCAAAGGCGGGGTGGGCGGTTCCGGAAAAGACTGTCAACTCATGCCCGAAAGACCTCATTGAACCTGACGCCTCCTTCAGAAATTAATCCTTCTTGGTCGACCGTTTCGCCCAGCCTTCGATGTTTCTCTGCCTTGCTCTGCCGACCGCCAGCGCGCCTTCCGGCACGTCGCTCGTGATGACTGAGCCGGCCGCTGTGTATCCGTCGTCGCCTATCACGACTGGCGCTACGATAATGCTGTCGCTGCCGATAAAGCAACGGTCGCCTATCGTGGTGGGGTTCTTTTTTACGCCGTCGTAGTTGCACGTTATCGTCCCCGCGCCGATGTTACTCTCCTCTCCTATTGTGGCGTCGCCTACGTATGCGAGGTGGGGGACCTTGCTTCTTCTCCCTACGACGCTCTTTTTGACCTCCACGAACTTTCCTCCTTGAGACTCCTCGCTGAAGACGGCACCGTCCCTCACCACGATGAAGGGGCCTATCCTGGCGCCGCTCTTGAAAAGGCTGTCCGTGAGAACCGAATGGCTCAGGACGTCCACTCCATCCTCGAGGATCGAATTCTTCAGTATTGAAAAGCTGCCTATGCCGCAGCCCGCACCGATTTTCGTCTTCCCCCAAAGCTGTACGGCAGGGTCGATCCGGGCATCCTCCTCTATGACGACCTCCGGCCCTATCCATACGGAATCGGGGTCCTGCATTCTGACGCCGCCTGCAAGGTGCCGATCGATAATCCTGCGCCGAAGGGCGCTGGCCGCATCAGCGAGCTGCCTGGGATTGTTTATCCCGGCGAACTCCTTTTCGTCGGGCGCGAGTGACGCGTGAACTCTCCCGCCCGCCCGGGCGATCATCGGCACGATATCGGGAAGATAAAACTCCTTTTGGGCATTCTCGTTGTCAAGTCTGGATATCTGGGGCGATAGTGAAGAAGTCTTGAAGATGTAGATCCCGCTGTTGACCTCCGTCAGGGCTTTTTGCGCCTCGGTCGCGTCCTTCTCCTCGACTATGACGATCGTCTTGCCCGATCGCACCACCCTGCCGTACCCGAACGGGTCGGAGGCCTCGAAGCTGATGAATGTGCAGTCCGCCCCGGAGGACAGGTGGTCCGCGACAAGTCTTGAAATCGACGAGGCTGTTACCAGTGGAACGTCCCCGGGAGTCACCAGGAGGTGGTCCAGTCCGCTCCACCACTCTTCGGCAATCTGCACCGCGTGTCCCGTGCCGAGCTGTTCGTGCTGCCATACGGGAAGTGTGCCGGGCCAGTCAGAGGACAGGTACTCCTGGACAAGCTCTCCTTTGTAGCCGATCACCGCGGCCATGGAGTTGATCCTTCCCTTTGAGGCGTCCGCGCACTTTCCAAGCGAATCCAAGATGTAAAAAAGCACAGGCTGATCGAGGACAGGAAGCAGCACTTTGGGAAGGGCACTCTTCATCCTAGTTCCCTTCCCGGCGGCGAGAACAAGCGCTCCAACTGCGCCTCTTGAAGCAGGCAAAACCATCATCACCTTTGCTCTGTTTTATCGAACATAAAAAAAGGGGGGTTTCCCTCAGCCCCCTCAGTTGTTTATCCATGGCTGGGGTGGCTGGAATCGAACCAGCGATCGCGGAGCCAAAGTCCGCTGCCTTGCCGCTTGGCTACACCCCATCCTCAACAACCTCACTATACTAGCATTCATTGATGCCATGTCAAGGATTTGAATATTGAGGCATTTCAGCGAAGCGATTACGAAGCTCGCTCCTTTTATGGTATGATGCGCTCAAATGATTGCCATGATCGTCTTCGCATTTTTTCTATATTTTCCCTACGCGTGGTGTCGGCTGAGGGGCGAATCGCCGTCACGCTACGGTCTGCTTTGGAGTCTGTCCAGCGACGCGGCGCGGGATGTCCTCCTCGTCTCGGTTGTCGTCCTGGTGCCGCTGACTTTTGTCTCCACAGTCTTCTTCCCCCGTTACATGCACCCGCAGGGGATGGTGTTTGTCCTCAAGGGGGTTCTGTCGGGGCTCGCGGCGGCTGTGGCCGAGGAGACTTTTTTCAGGGGATGGCTGCAGACCCTTCTGTCGGAGAGAATGCCCGCGTTGAAGAGCATTCTGCTGGCCTCGGCCCTGTTCGGCCTGGCGCACGTCTTCAGGGGCCCGGTGGCGATGCTAGCCTTTTTTCCCGGCATCCTCATGGGAGTACTGCGCCACAGGCACAGCTCGGTCCTGCCGGCAATACTTTTTCACTGGTTCGGTAATATTTGGTCCATCTGGTTCTACCCGCAGTTTTAAGAAAAAACCGAGGGGGGAAGAAATTATGAGCTTCGCCAGGCCCGGAATAACTCGGGGTATTTTCATAATCACGGTCGCCCTGTCGTTCATCTCTTTTGCGTTCAGGGCTGATGCCTTCATCTTCAGGGTGGAGATCCCCCTGGAAATCGACAAAGAGGCCTCCGCCCTGCTGCCCGGCGGGGAGAGGGTCTCCCTGGGAATGGTGCGAGCCCTCCCCTCCACCACGAGATGGCCGGGCTACACTGCGTCGAAATGGGCGCCCCCCGGTAGCGTCGCAGCCTCCGCGGTCAACGCGATCCATCTGACCCTCTCGGTGGAGGACGGCAGGGGGCGCACCCTGAGCATACTGCCGCTGCACACCGTAGCCCCGGCCGCCGGGGAACGGTCATATATCTCGCTGGACTCCGTCGCCGGGACGGGGCTGTTCGGCGGATGGGCGCCCCCGGTGGGGACGCCGGTGTTCGTTCGCGGCAGGGACGGAGCGATGACGCCGCTGGAGGTCCGCGGGCTGCCCAAGGAGGGAGAGATTCTTGTCATCGATGTAATGGAGGACGACAGGCCGTACATCATCGATATAGAGAACCGTCCGGGAGGAAGGGTGGTCGGCTATTACGGCTCCGGCCCCAGGCTTCTGGCTCGCGTCGTCCGGCCGCTGAGGGGAGTCGGGCGCTTCGGCGGGACGGAGTTCCAAGGGATCGGCAGGATAAGGGCGAATCACTCCGGCGTGATAGACGTGAGCACTGCGGGAAGAGGAGTCGTCGGGGGCTTCCAGATCCTCCCGTTCGAGCACGCCAAATCCAAGGAGATGGCGTCCGCCTGGCAGCTGACCCAGTGGCTGATCGTCGCCTCTCCGACGGACTCGCCCCTGCCGGGCGCGGCCCCTCTCTTCTCTTCGAACCTTGTGCCCGGGAGCCAGCTGGAGGACGAATTGTGGGACCTCTGGTCGACCTACGGGCGCAAGCCGCTTGTCCTCTGCCGCAGGGAGGGAGGCCAGTGGGAGAGGCTGCCCGAGTCATCGGGCAGGAACGATTTCGCGCTGGGAGACCTCACTCATATCAGGTTCTACTCCCCGTTCACGGAGGAGCCCCAGGAGGGCTTCGCGGATTAAGGGAGGCAAACGGCTCGGGGAGAGGTCAGCTTCTCATGCTCCCTGGCTTGGTCATTCGCAATCAGCCACCGCCCTTTCAACGACCTCTCTCAGCTCGGGGTGATCCATCGCCATGCAGACGTTGGCGTGCAGCCATCCCTGTTGTGTGCCGCAGTCAAAACGTCTTCCCTTGTAAACAACTCCCCACACGGGCTCGGTGCCTATGAGGCCCTTGATGCCGTCAGTGAGCTGTATCTCCCCTCCTGCGCCCGTCCCGAGGTTTGAGAGGACGGGAAAGATAGACGGGGAGAGTACGTATCGCCCCATGATCGCAAGCCTGCTGGGGGCATTCTCGGGCCCCGGCTTCTCCACCATGTTCCTCACCGAGAAGACGCCGTCCCCGACCTCCTCGGCCTCGACCACGCCGTACCTGGATGTGTCCTCCCAAGATACCTCCTCCAGTGCGATCACGGAGCCGCCTCTCTCCTCGTGGACGGCTATAAGCTGTGCCAGCACGGACGGTGAGGCGACCATCACGTCGTCGGGAAGAATGACGCCGAAGTGCTCGGAGCGACAGACCGGCTCGCCGCACAGCACCGCGTGCCCAAGGCCGAGCGGGCGATGCTGGCGCATGTAGATGAAGTCCGCCATGTTCGATAGGGAGATGACTTCATGGTAGAGATCGTCCCTGTTTCGGGATTTCAGAAGCTCCTCCAGCTCGAAGGAGCGGTCGAAGTGGTCCTCGATCGCCTTTTTCGACCGGCCCGTTATCATCACCATCTCCCGGCAGCCCGCCTCTAGAGCCTCGTCGACCCCGTATTCGATTATTGGACGGTCGACGAGAGGGAGCATCTCCTTAGCGATCTCCTTCGTCGCCGGAAGGAACCTGGTTCCCATCCCGGCCACGGGGAAAAGGCATTTTGTAATGCAAGAGGGCATAAGGTCACTCTCCGATCATACTGTCTTGCAGTGTGATAGCACGGCGTTCACAAGTCTCGAGGATACGGACTCCATAGCGCTTCCGTCCCTCGCCTCTACCAGGATGCGGAGCAACGGCTCAGTACCCGAAGGGCGGATGAAGACGCGCCCCTTCCCCTGCAGAAGGGCCTCCGCTTCTTCTGTGATCGCCGCGATGAAGTCCTTGCAGAATCTCATCTCGGGGGACACTTCGACGTTCCGCAGAAGCTGCGGATAGGGTGAAAAACGCTCTGCAAGGCTGTTTATATCCTCGCCCAGCTCGTGGCACGCTTTCATGAAGAGAAGCCCGGTGCACAGGCCGTCTCCCGTGTTCACCAGGGGAGACAGGATGATATGGCCCGATTGCTCTCCTCCGAGGAAGGCGCCCTCGCTGTTCATCGTGTCCATCACGTAGCGATCTCCGACGGGACACCTGAAGACTTTTATGCCGTCGCGCTCCAGGTGCTCCTCGAGGGCCAGGTTGCTCATCACTGTGGCCACGACGCCGCTGCCGAGCCGCTCCTCGCGGGATAGCCAGCGGGCGAGGACCCATAGGATTATGTCGCCGTCCAGCACCTTGCCGTTGCCGTCGACCAGAAGAGCCCGGTCCGCGTCCCCATCATAGGCTATGCCTATGGGGAAGCCGCCCTCCCTGACCGAATAGGCCAGGTTGGTCATGTTCATGACCCCGACTCCCTCGTTGATGTTCAGGCCGTTCGGCTGATTGCCGATCATGCACCAGTTCTTTCCCAGCCTGCCGAAGACCTTGGAGGCCGCGTCGATCGCGGCACCGTGCGCGCAGTCCACCACGCCGCAAGGAGGGAAGAAGGATTCGTCACCCCAGTAGGACGCTATTCTCTCGGCATATTCGTCCACGAGGTGCGGGGCGGTCCTTATGTCGCCGATGGAGGCACCGGTCGGCCTCCATTCGTCGGTCAGGTTGTCGCCCATATACTCCTCTATCGCCTCCTCCGCCTCGTCGGTAAGTTTTCTTCCGCGCGAGTCCAGAAATTTTATTCCGTTGTACTCGGCCGGGTTGTGCGATGCGCTGATGACAGCGCCCCCGCTGAGCGACATCCTTTGAACGGCAAAGCTAACACCGGGCGTCGGGATGACGCCCAACAGGTAGATCTCGGCCCCGGCGGACATCATGCCCGCGGAAAGGGCCGATTCCAACATGCGGCCGGATCGCCTGGTGTCCCTTCCGATTGCGATCTTCGGGCGCGGATATCCTCTTTCGGTCAGATATAGAATGTACGACCGTCCCAGCCGCAGGGCCATTTCCGGCGTCATGGCGCCTCTGTTGGCGACATCACGGACACCGTCGGTCCCAAACAGGCAGCGATTGTTACATTTCTCGGTCTTCATGCAATCTCACCTTCCGACAGGTTCGCTATCCCGTCGCTCGACCAGGTTGAAGGAGGGCCGGTGGCAGCTCCGACGTCAGTCCGAGGAGCATGGCGACTGCCAAGTCGTGCGAGCGGGCATTTGCGTGATCAGTTTACGGCGGCCGTCACTGAGACGCTGGAAGGTTCTATCTTGACGACCTTCAGTTTGCCGTCTGTTTTATTCTGTATTTGCACGGGCACGGTAAGACGTCTCGATACGATGTTCGTCACGTTCACAAATGGGCGAATCAGCATTTCTTCTTCGTCAAGCGCATTCACCTCCGACGGCGCTCCCTCGATGACGACGTTCACCGAGTCCGGCTCCACCGTCCATCCAGGGTAGACGCTGCGTCCGTCAACGTCCACCTTCAGCCTGGAGAGAAGCTTGGTGACCGTGAAGGGAGTCAGGAGAATCTCCACTCTGACCGAAGATGCTCCGACCAGTTTGACCATCGGATCCTCCGGTTGTCTTAAGGGGATGACCATGTTCTGCTCCTTGGAGATGTCGGTCAGATCTATGGTCTCCGTGTCGATTTTAGATAAGGCCTCCAGTTTTTCAAGGGGTCCTTCGATCGTCGCCACGGCTGGCTCCACTATAACGGCCTTGAGCTTGAAATCCGTCGCCGGGTCGCCCATTATCCTTGCGTTCACAGAGACTGTCTTCTTCGGCACTCCTCTTGCGAGGATAGCCCTGAGCTTGACCGACTTGGGCTCGACCGTTACCAGGTCTTTAAACTCCTCCGCCTTGACTATCTCCACGGGAAGGATGATCTCTCCCCCGGCCTCGAGCTGGTCCAGCGTGGGAACTATCCTGACCGCGTCTATCTTCGCCAGGTCTTTCTCATTCCCCTTTATGCTGACGTTTTTCGGGATGATCTCTACCTTGTCGAGAAACAGATCTGGAGGCAATCCCTTGTCCACGTTGATCTCCACGGGAATCAGTCGGTCGATCAGACGGATTAGCTCCACATCCACATGGGTCGGCCTTATGTCCATGACCTTCACATCCTTGGGCACGATGGAGCGGACCGGGATCCTGTACTTTCCCTCCCCCAAGCCCCGCAGGTCGACCTCGCAGGCCACTCCCTCGTTGGGCAGAGTGGGGAGCAGGCTGCGCGCGCCCGATACGACTATCTCGGCCTCCTTCACGTCGGTCTTCACCGTCACCTGGGGAGGGGCGTTCAGGTACTCGAGCGGAACGACCAGAGTTCTTTCTCCCTCGGTCGTGCCGCTGCCCGTGACGTAGGACCATAGGGCCACAGCGACGGCAACGGCGAGGACCTTCAAGAACAGGGGGGAGGAGAGGGCCGAGTCTATCTTTCCGGAACCGGTCATTGCAGCTGGATACCTTCCTTCTCCAGGCCCTCTTCTCGAGGGCGGCGAGTGATTCGGAGCACGGTGGATTCGTGTCCCGGTCGCGGACGGGTCGTCCTTCCGGCGAGGCGTTGAGTCGACCGCGAGGCTGGTTTCTTATCCCGGCTCACGACCAAAGCGCCTTTATGTCCTCCTGGAGGCGCTCTGAAAAGGGCTTCCGTTCGCTGTCCTCGCCTGAAAAATAGTGGTTCAATAGTTTGTGAACCTGGGTCTCCTTCAGGTTCCTGGAGAGGCGACCGTTGACGGCGAGCGAGATTTCGCCCCGTTCCTCCGAGACGACGAGGGCGATGGCATCCGATACCTCCGTAACTCCGATAGCGGCTCGGTGCCTGGTTCCGATCCACCTGGAGAGGTCGGGGTTCTCGGTCAGGGGCAGGTAGCAGCTCGCGGCGATGATCCTCTCCCTGTTGATTATAACCGCTCCGTCGTGCAGAGGCGTACCATCCCAGAAGAGGGTTATCAGCAGCTCCTGGGAAATTTCGGAGTCCATTTTTATCGCAGTCCTCCAGAAGTCCTTGAGGCCGGTGTTGCGCTCGAGGACTACGATGGCTCCTATCTTTTGCCCCTTCAGGTAGCCGATGGCCCTTGAGACCTCCTGGCTCAAGGCCTCGGCCTTCTCCACCGCCTTTCGCCTTCTCCAGAGTCCGCCACCCCGTCCTATCTCCTCCAGAGCCTTGCGCAGCTCCGGCTGGAAGACTATGGGAACGGCGATGAGCAGCACGCCGAGCGTCTGGCCGAGGAACCACGAGAGAGTTCTTAGGTCCAGTATTCTCGCTGCCGCGGCCACCACCCCCAACGTCAGCAGTCCCTTGATCAGCTGTATGGCCCGGGTGCCGACTATAAGCAGCAGCAGCCTGTGGAATATGACGGCGATGACTATGATATCCAAAAAATCCTGCCATCTCAAAGAATCGAGCATTCAAGCCCCTCCAGGGCGTCAAGATATGACCTTGCCCCCCGTCGCGCCGGGCAAGAACTCGCCATACTATACCACGTCGAAGAGGACAAAAGGCGACGTGGAAAGGGCCAGCATGGCACCGTAGTCCGGGAAGAAATGCATGACGTCGCCAAGTTTCACCCGGGGATGAACGTCCTCGACGTCCACTATCATGTGGTCGCTCGATCCTCCGAGTATCCTGGCCCCGCTCGCCTCCGGCTCAAGCCCGTCTATGAGCACATCCTGTCGTCCGACGGCCAGTATCGCCCTGAGTCTCTCGCCCCTGTCGTCGAAGACAGGCTCTTTGCCGAATGCGTTCAGCCCCAAGGGTCCGACCGGCACGGAGGGCTTTCTGTAGACCTCTATTACCTCCGCTTCAAGCCTCATCGTATGCTGATTAAGCCACGGGACGGCCCTGTCCCCCGTCACGTCCACTCCGAGGAGTATCCCCTCGCCGACTCGAAGGTTGTTTATGCCTTTCGGCACGGCACCCTGTTCGACCAGCTTGAGCGACGAGGTTGAGCCGCCCGAACAGACCTCCAACGGATACCCTAGCGAGCTTTCAAGCTTGGTGCCGAGGGATGCAAGCAGCTCCAGCTTCTCCGGAGCGGGAAGGGCGCCGCCGAAACAGCCGAAGTTCGAGCCTACGCCGGCGCACCGGACCCGTTCCGTCCGCTTCAGATGGTCCACCATTTCCTCGACGTTCTCCATCCAGATACCTTCCCGCAGGTCTCCGAGGTCGATCATGACAATCACTTCGTGCGTGCAGTCGGCGATGGAGCACTCTTTGTCGATGAGGGAGACGGTCTCGGGCATGGATACCAGCGTCCGGTCGGCCGTTTTCACGACTCTTGGAAGCTCGCTCGGCATCGGTATCCTCAGCAGGAGGAGCGGGATTCCAAGGTCGAGGGTGCGGATGAACTCGAGGTCGGACATCCTACTGTCGCCTATCTCCGCGCAACCTGCCTCGGCCATGGCGCGGACTATCATCTCCCTGCCGCTTACCCCCTTCGTGACGCCGGTGACGGATATTCCCGCGGCGGCGCACCGGTCAACGACCCGGGCGGCGTTCTGATATATCATTTCTTTCGATACTACGAGTTTTGGGTATACCGTGGTCAAATTCAACCTCCCCTGAGTTTGCGCAGAATGGCAAGATTTCTTGCGTGTCCGTCCGATTCGATCGGGGTCTCGAGGATGCAGGGCGTGTTTACCCAAAGAGAGTCGTTGAGTATGAACGCGAACGGATCGTACCCCAGCTCCCCCTCTCCGATGTGCGCGTGCCTGTCCAGTCCTCTTCCAAGGTCGTGAAAGCTGTCGTTGAGATGCCAGCAGCCCACCCGGTCGAGCCCCAGAAGGGAGTCGACCTGATCGACGAGGCGTTGGTAGGCGGCCTTGGTCCTTAACTCGTAGCCCGCTGCGAACAGGTGGCAAGTGTCCATGCAGATCCCTACACGGGGCGTCCAGTCAATCCTCTCCATGATGAAGGCGAACTGTTTCAGATCCCTGCCGAGCAGGTCTCCCTGCCCCGCCATGGTCTCCAGCAGTATGCGCACCCTTTTGTGCTCGGTCCTCCGAATTATCTGGCCAAGCCGTTCGGCGACCAGCTCAAGGGCGGATTCCGGATCCCTTCCCCTGGAGCTGCCGGGGTGAAGGACCAGGTCGTCTATCCCCAGAAGCTCGCAGCGCTCAATCTCGTCCTCCAGGGCCGTCATGCTTTTGGGACCGGTCGCGTCCACGGCCGCCAGGTTTATAAGATAGGAGGCGTGAACGACCACCTTTTGGATGGAGCTCTCGGCCCACGCCCGGTAGAAGCGCTCGCCCCTGGATTGCGACAGGGGGGCGCTCCTCCACTGCAGCTGGTTTTTTGTGAATATCTGAATGGCCTCGCATCCAAGCGCCTCTCCTCGTTCTATGCCTTTTTCCAGCCCACCCGCGATAGATACGTGGGCACCGATAATTGCCATGGTAGATCTTCCTTCCTCATTGGATCATCTGTCTTGCCCTCTCCAGTATTCGGGCGGTCACTCCCCAGACGACCGCACCGTCCGGAAGGTCATACTCCGGAAATGTGACGTTTTTCAAGCCCCGTGCCTCGCCGAATTCGGAGTGAGGTGGAAGGGGCACAGTCCTCCTCCTGGGATGAAGGGGAAAGTCCAGTATCTTCACGGCGTAGGCCCCTGTTATCTCACCCTCGGCCAGGAGCAGGTCCCGCTCCGGGTGAATGCCGGAGACCAGGCCAAGCACGGGGATTATCTCGACCCCGGTGACGACCGTGTACTCAGCGGGCAGGTAAGAAAGGGGCTCGACTCCCTCCGGTGGAATACCCGCCTCCTCTTGCGCCTCGCGAAGAGCCGTATGAAGAGGCGAGATATCGCACGGCTCCTTCATACCTCCCGGGAAACATATCTCTCCTCCGTGGCGCGAAAGGGAGGAGGATCGCCTCAGCAGCAGGGTGAACAGCTGGTCGGCTACCGGGAAGAGGGGCACGAGCACGGCGCTTTGAAACACGTCGCCGGGCGGTATGTCGCTCCAAGGATGAAAAACGCCGTCGCGGGCCAGTCTGTCGATGATGCCGGGGCCACCTGCCGTCATACGGCTCTCCTCTCGATCAACGGGCTACACCGATAGCCTCACGTCGCCGTGGTAGAGCAAACCTCTGTGGCCGTCAAGAGTAACGACCATGCCATCGGAGAGGATGTTCAGGGCGTCTTCCGCCCCTACTATCGAGGGTATGCCCAGTTCAAGCCCGATCACAGCGGCATGGGATGAAAGACCGCCCTGCTCGGCCACTATGGCCGACGCCATGCGAATCGCCGGCAGGTAGTCGTCATCCGTGGCAGCGACGACGAGGACCGATCCCTCGGTCATCTTCAGGCGGGCCTCCTCGGCGGTTCGAGCCGTGCACACTGGCCCTCTGGCCTCTCTTTTGAGGAGGGTCTGTCCCTTCAGAAGGATCTTGCCCGCTATGTAGACCTGCACCAAATTCGTCGTCCCGGTGATGCCCAGCGGAACTCCGGCCGTGACCACGAGCAGGTCTCCCTCCTTGACTTCTCCGTTCTCCAGGCACGATGCCACCACCGAGTCCACGGCGGTGTTCTGGTCGGTCATCTCCTCCTTCATCAGGGGGACGACACCCCAGTAGAGGGCCAGCTCGCGCCATGTCCGTTTCTTCGGAGTCGCCCCGAGGATGGAGCAGGGGGGGCGGTATCTGCTTACCATCTGCGCGGTGCTTCCGCTCCTGGTCATGGAGATTATCGCGGAGGCCTTCATCTGTCGGGCGATGAGCACGGCGGCCCCGCTCACGGCATCAGGAACCCCCGTTGTGGACGATGTCATGTCGAAAGGACGCTGCCACAGCTCTATCTCTTTTTCCGTCCTGGATACGATCCGCCTCATAGTCTCCACCGACTGCAGGGGGTAGGCGCCCCTGGCGGTCTCGCCGGACAGCATCACCGCGTCAGCACCGTCCAGGACGGCGTTCGCCACGTCGCTCGCCTCGGCCCTCGTCGGCCGAGGGTTGCGTATCATCGAGTCAAGCATCTGGGTGGCGACGATGACCGCCTTTCCCTTCGCCCGGCAGACGTCGATTATCCTCTTCTGCTGCAGGGGGACCTCCTCGGCCTGTATCTCGACGCCAAGATCGCCGCGGGCGATCATCATGCCGTCGACGACCTCGGCGATCTCCTCTATGTTCTGGACCGCGTGGCGCGTCTCGATCTTCGCGATGACCTTCATGGCGCCGCCGAAGCCCTCCATCGCGCGACGGACCTCCATGATGTCGCGGCTGTTCTTCACGAACGACACCGCGATGTAGTCCATCTGGTTTTTAACTCCCCACTCTATATCCTTGACGTCCTTGTCGGACAGTGCCGGGAGGGAGAGCTCCGCCCCGGGGATGTTTACCCCCTTCGCGTCGCCCAGCAGACCTCCGACGATAACCCTGCAGAGGACGTCGCCGTTGAGGATCTGCTCAACCTTCAGGTGCAGGGAGCCGTCATCGATGAATATCTCCTGCCCGACGGACAGTTCGTCCGCCAGCTTGGGATAGTTGACGCGGACCATCGAGATGTTGCCCAGTATCTCTTTGTCCGTGAGCGTCAGCTTGCTTCCCGACTCCAGGGCGATCGTTCCGCCCTCCACCTTCCCCGTCCTGATCTCGGGCCCCTTAGTGTCCAGCAGGGTCGGAATCGGGATGTTCAGCTCTTTTTCCACGCCCCTGACATGGCCCAGCATGCGCAGGTGATCCTCGTAGTCTCCGTGGCTGAAGTTCAGCCTGGCGACGTTCATGCCGGCACTTGCCATGGCAAGCAGGGTCTTGTAGCTGGAGCAGGCCGGGCCGATGGTGCAGACGATCTTAACCTTTGTCAAGGGAACGACACTCCTTCGCGGGCTTATATTGACGGTCCTATCAGATGACATCGAACATCGTCCTCGGTATGACCTCCGAAATCGCGGAGGCGATGTCCTTCCCGGGATCGACCTTGATTCCCTGGAGCAGGACCTCGGTCCTCTCCCCCTCGCCGCAGAACTCCAAAATCACGGGAGATTTGCCCGGACAGGACTTCAGCGACCTCACCAGGTCCTTGAACGACACTCTCTTCAGCCGATCGGCCGCGATGGAGACTCGGACGAAGGGGTTCGGGAGCTCCGAGTCCTCCAGCACGGGGACGACCTGGTTCGCTATGATCTTCGATCCGTCTCGGTCCTCCGGGAACCCGGTTATCAGGCAGACGTCGCCCGGAGAGACGGTTCCCCCGACGTGCTCCCAAACCTTCGGGAAGCAAAGGAACTGAAGGCGGGAGTCCGAGTCTTCCAGCTCTATTACGGCCATGGGATCCCCTCTCCTGGTGTAACGCTCGTTTATCGAGAGGACCATGCCACCCAGCTGCAGGGGGATTCTCTTGCCCCTCCAGTCCGTCGCGTCCGACAGGGAGCAGTTTGTCAGAGGGCGTATCCTGTTTTCGTGCAGCTCGAACGGATGGCCGGAGATGTAGAGGCCGACCGCCTCCTTCTCCTTCTCCAATCGCTCGATGCCGGGGAAATCGGGCGTGTCGGGCAGCTCGGGGCCGTTCTTGTCCTCATCGGCGAGCCCTTCGAAGAGGGTGCCCTGGTTCGCATCGGCCGCCCTCCTTTGGGCCGCGGGCACGAGGTCGGGCAGGGCCCCGAAGAGTTTTTGCCTGTTGGGCTCGATGCTATCGAACGCGCCCGACAGGATCAGGTTCTCCACGACCCCTCTGTTGACCACGCGAAGGTTGACCCGGAGCAGGAAGTCCCACAGGGAGGTGAAGGGCCCCCCGGTCTCCCTCTCCTCGACAATGGCATCCACCGCAGCGTGTCCCGCCTTAGCGACCGCGCCGAGGCCGAACCTCACGACATCTCCGACAGGGGTGAAGCTGGCCATCGAGCTGTTCACATCGGGGGGCAGGACGTCGATCCCGGAGTTGCGCACCTCCCTCACGTAGGAGGCCATGACCTCCTTCTTCGCGTCGATCTGACCCGAGAGGTAGGCGGCCATGAACTCGGGGCGGTAGTTGGCCTTGAGCCACGCTGTCTGGTAGGAGATGAGCGCGTAGGCGGCGCTGTGGGACTTGTTGAAGCCGTAGCCAGCGAACTCCGAGATTATATCGAATATCTCCCCGGCCTTATGCTCGTCTATGCCCCTCTCCTTGCAGCCATCGGTGAACTTGGCGCGCTGCTGCTCCATGACGTCCGCCTTTTTTTTGCCCATCGCGCGCCTGAGGAGGTCGGCCTCGCCGAGCGAGTAGCCAGCCAGGACGGCGGCACACTGCATGACCTGCTCCTGGTAGAGGACTACGCCGTAGGTCTCGCGCAGTACGTCCTCGAGGAGGGGGTGGAGGTATTTCACCCTGGAGCGTCCGTGCTTGCACTCGACGTACTGATCGACCATGCCGCTGCCCAACGGTCCTGGGCGGTACATGGCAAGAGCGGCTATCAGGTCCTCGAAGCAGTCGATCTCTAGCTTTCTGAGAAGGCGTCTCATCCCCGGCGATTCAAGCTGGAACACGCCTAGAGTGTCCGCCTTCTGTAAAATCTCGTAGGTTTTCTTGTCGTCCAGAGGGATGGCCTCGAGGTCCGGGACGGGCTTTCCGAGAAGGGCTATGTTCGACAGGGCCTCCTCGATGATGGACAGGGTGCGCAGCCCGAGGAAGTCCATCTTCACCAGTCCCAGCTTCTCCAGCGGCTCCATGGGATACTGGGTGACCACCTGGTTCTCCCCTATGCGGCGCACCGGGACCATGTCCGTGATGGGCATGGGGGTTATCACCACTCCGGCCGCGTGCTGAGAGCAGTGGCGGGCCAGGCCCTCTATGTTCGAGGCTATGTCCAGCACCCTGGCGACCATCTTGTCGCTGCTTTTCATCTCGGCCAGCTCCGGGGTCTGCTCCACGACCTTGGGGATGGGGAGGTCGCCCATGACTGGAAGCAGGCGGGTGATTGCGTTGACGTCGGGTATCGGCATGCCCAGCACCCTGCCGACGTCCTTCACCGCCGCCCTGCTCTTCAGGCGGCCGAGGGTACCTATCTGCGAGACCTTGTCGTTGCCGTACTTCTCGGCGATATAGCGCAGAAGTTCGTCCCTGCCCTTGTCCGAGAGGTCAGTGTCTATATCGGGCATGCTGATCCTCTCCGGGTTCAGGAATCGCTCGAACAGCAGATTGTACTTTATCGGGTCCAGCCCGGTGATCTTGAGGCTCCAAGCGACCACGGAACCGGCGGCGGAGCCCCTCCCCGGACCGACCGGGATCTCCATTTCCCTGGCCGCTTTGATAATGCCCGCCACTATGAGGAAGTAGCCGGCGAAGCCCATCGAATTGATGATACCGATCTCGAGGTCGAGGCGCTCCTGGTACTCCTCCGGTACGGCGCCTCCCAGCCTCTCCTTCAGACCCTCGGCCGCAGCCCTGGTCAGGCTCGACTCGGGCGTCTCCCCCTCCGGTACGTCCGGCCGGGGGAGGAGATAATCCCGGTTGTCCACGGGGATCTTTACGTTGCATCGCTCGGCGATGGCGACGGTATTGTCCAATGCCTCGGGCAGCTCCGTACCGAAGATGGAGTCCATCTCCTCCGGCGACCTGAAGTAGAAGTCGTTGCACGAGAAGGCCATTCTGTTCTTGTCGTCGAGCGAGCTCTTCGTCTGGACGCAGAGAAGCACGTCGTGCCAGTCGTAGTCATCTTTTTCGAGGTAGTGGGCGTCGTTTGTCGCCACCAGGGGGAAGCCGTGAGCCCTCGACATGGCGACGAGCGCGCGGTTCACCCTGCTCTGCTCGGGGATGGAGTTGTGCATGATCTCAAGGAAGAAGTTGTCCTCGCCCATTATGTCCCTGTATAGGAAAGCTCGCTCAAGCGCCTCCTTCTCCCGTCCCTCCAGCAGGAGGGCGGGGATCTCGCCGGCCAGGCAGGCGGAGGAGGCTATGAGCCCCTTCTTGAATCTTTCCAGCAGTCCGTGGTCGATCCTGGGCTTGCTGTAGAAGCCGTCGGTATAGGCTATCGAACATAGTTTGACGAGGTTGTGATAACCCTCCTCGTTCTCGGCGAGCAAGAGCAGATGGTGGGTCCTCCCCCGCCTGTCCCTTGACATGTGACCGTCCGCCGCCACGTAGACCTCGCATCCGATTATCGGCTTTACGCCGGCCGCGAGGCAGCTCTCGTAAAAATCGACCACCCCGTACATGGCGCCGTGATCCGTCATGGCGACGGCGGGCATTC
>JAAYLU010000023.1 GCA_012521675.1 Synergistaceae bacterium
GACGATAGAGGCCTACGACGTCGCCGCGGGCAAGGCGGCGGTGAAGGAGGCATGGGAGCACGCCAAGACCAAGGGCGAGCCCGCGGTGCTCATCTTCAGGCACCCGTGCATGCTGCTGCGCCCTGAACAGCCGTCGATCCCGGTCAATGTCGACCCGGAGAAGTGCATAGGCTGCAAGTTCTGCATTAACTTCTTCAACTGCCCCGGGCTCGTCTTCTCCGAGGAGACCGGCAAGGCGTACATAGACGAACGGTTCTGCGTGTCGTGCGGTGTCTGCGTGTCCGTATGCCCGCACGGAGCGATCCTCGCGACTTCCGGGGGGGTGGAGTAAGATGCAGTACATCATAGTGGGTATAGGCGGCCAGGGGATACTCTTCTCCGGAAGGGTGCTGGGCGCGGTGGCGCTTGCGAAGGAACAGCGCGTCACGGGCAGCGAGGTCCACGGGATGGCCCAGAGGGGCGGCTCCGTGATAAGCCACTTCAAGACCGGCGACTTCATCAGCCCGCTGGTGAGGGCCGGGGAGGCCGACGTGCTCCTCGCCTTTGACCAGAACGAGGGGATCCGCAACCTTCACTTCCTGAGAGAGGGCGGTGCCTTCGTGGTCAATGTGCACGACAAGGCCGCGTTCGAGAACGAGAAGCTTAAGGAGTTCCTCGAGCAGCGACGGATCTCCCTCTTCCCGCTGGAGGGATACAGCATCCTCAAGGAGCACATGGGGGGTAACTTCCTCTTCTTGAACGTGCTCCTGATGGGGGCCATGAGCGCTGCCGGGATCGGTGCACCGTCGTTCGAGGATACCGAAGCCGCGGTGAAGTCCCTGTCGCCCGCCAAGTTCGAGGATGCCAATATGAAGGTCCTCAGACTTGGCTACGAGGCAGTGGCGAAGTAGGGCAAAGGACAGTATCCGGTCGAAAGGGGGCCTCCGGAAGGAAGCCCCCTCTTTGGCCTTTTCCCTCGTGGAGCTCCTGGTGGCGCTGTGCATATCCGGGGCTCTCTTCGGGGCCCTGGCGCTCGGAGGGGCAAACCTCTTCGGTTCGCCCTCGCCGGAGACCACCAGGCGGGAGGCCGAAAGGGCGGCCTCCTGGCTGCAGAGGGTGCACCACAGGGCTCTGCTGTCGAAGAGGGGCTTTGATTTGGAGGTCCTGCCGTACATCTCCAACACGAAAATCGTCGTCTACTGGGCGGACGCCCGGAAAGAGACGTTCAACAGCGGGGGGAAGGCGTACTTTCTGAACCACGCCGTGGATCAATCCAGGTGCCGATACTCCCCGGTGTGGAACACTCTTACTCCCGCCTTGACGATCAGGGTGGGGGCGTCGAAGGTGCCCAGAAAAAGCTTCCTGACCGAAGCATACATCATCGTCTCCCCCTTCATGCGGATCTCGGTCACCTCCTCGCCGCCGTAACCGCCCCGCCCCCGCGCTCGGCGTCTTTTCTTCGCCCGCAGGATTGAATCTATCGCCCGATAGAGGTATAAAGGATCGGGTGGGATAATAATCGCCTTTTTTTCGCATCTGCTCATCCACTTAGAAATGGAGGTCATTGTATGGCGGCGGCAAAACCTTGGTGGCGCGAGACCATCGAGACTATCATCTGGGCCCTGGTCCTTGCCCTGATCCTGCGCACGTTCGTGGTGCAGGCCTTCTGGATCCCCAGCGGATCAATGATACCGACACTGGAGGTCGGCGACAGGGTACTGGTGGCGAAGTTCTGGTACCATCTGCAGAATCCGGAGAGGGGACAGCTCTTCGTCTTCAAATACCCGGTCGACCCGAAGCGCGACTTCGTAAAGCGGATAATCGGTCTTCCGGGCGAGATGCTGGAGGTGCGCAACGGCGTTGTATATATCGATGGGCAGCCGATACAGGAGGAATATGTCAAGAACCACGACCACTTCTCGCTCGCCGTCGGGCCTGTCTTTCGCGAGGTCCCGGTAAGGATACCCGACGACTCCTACTTCGCTATGGGGGACAATAGGCCGAACTCGCAGGACAGCCGTTTTTGGGGCTTCGTCCCGAAGCAGAACATTCGAGGCCCGGTCTTCTTCCGCTACTGGCCGCTGAACAGGATCGGGTTGGTGGACTGATGTCGCGCACCGTCTGGTATCCCGGTCACATGGCGAAGGGAAAGAGGCTGCTCGCCGAGCTCGCCGGGAAACTCGACATGATCATCGAGGTGAGGGACGCGAGGGCGCCGGAACTTACCTCGTCCCCGCTGATGGAGGATCTTTCAGGAGTCTGCCCGGTGGCGGTCGTCCTCTCGAAACAGGACCTCGCGGACGAAAGAGCCACCGCACGGTGGCTCTCTTACTTCGGGGAGTTCGGAGTCTCCGCCTGGGCGCAGAACCTGTTGAGGCCGAAGGTCGACCGCATCCGAAAAGATCTGGCCCTCTTCGCCCCCTCCCACAGGGAGGTCAGGCTGGCAGTGGTCGGCATCCCCAACGTGGGAAAGTCCATGCTGCTGAACGCGCTCGTGGGCAAGTCGTCCGCCAAGGTCGGTGGAATTCCGGGGATAACGCGCGGTGTCTCGTGGTACAAAGGCAAGGGGATTCTCGCGGTGGACTCGCCCGGTATTCTCGATCCGAAAGCGGATGCCTCCGTGCAGCTGAAGCTGGCGTGGCTCGGCTGCAGCAAGGCCGAGGTTATCGGCATAGAGAGCGCTGCGCTCGACCTTGTCTCGTTTCTTCGCAGCAGGGGGTTTTGGGGGATCGTCGAGGGAAAGTGGAACATCTCCGCCCCGGAGGAACTCGCCGACCTGGAGGTGCTGGAGGCCGTCGGAAGGCGGCTGGGCTGCCTGGTCGCGGGCGGCGGGGTCGACATGACTGCGGCGGCGAAGCGCCTGCTAGACGCCTTCTCGACCGGGCGCCTGGGCCGAGTGACCCTGGAGACGCCGGAGGCGCCGATGTGACGCCGGAAGGCTGCGATAGGATAGCCGGAACGGACGAGGCCGGGAGAGGCCCTCTTTGCGGTCCCGTCTTGGCCGCATCGGTGGTGCTGACCGACGAACAGGCGTCCGAGCTCCTCTCCCTCGGCCTGGCCGACTCGAAAAAGCTGACCGCCCGCAGGAGGGAGCTCCTGTTCGACAGGATGAACGAACTCCGGGTGGTCTGGCGGGCGCAGGCCGCCACCCACATCAGGATCGACGGGATGAACATCCTGCGCGCCACACTGTGGGCGATGGCGCGCAGCCTGGCCAGGCTTCCGCCGGTGTTCGACGAGGTCATAGTGGACGGGACTATCACGCCGCCCGGCCTGCTCTTCCCCGCGAGGGCCGTCCCGAAGGCGGACTCGCTGCATCCCCAGGTCGCCGCCGCCTCGGTGGTCGCCAAGGTGCTGCGGGACCGGGCGATGAGGGCCCTTGATTCGGTCTACCCCCAGTACAAACTGGCGAAGAACAAGGGGTACCCGACCGGGGAGCACAGAGCCGCGCTGCTTTTGCACGGGCCTTCCCCGGTCCACAGACGCAGCTTCACATGGAGGTCGCGCCTATGAGCATATCCAACGTTAGCGGGCCGCAGATCCGCCCGAACCTGCCGGACTCCCAGCAGCCCCGAATAGATGCCGACAGGCCGCAGCAGCCAGTCAGGCAGCAGCCGCCTATCCCTGACGGCGCGGTGGTGAGAGGCACGGTGCTCGCCGCGCGCGAGGAGGGTTCGTACCTCGTAAACGTGGAGGGAAGGACTCTGCTCGCGCAGGCCAACATCCAGATGTTGGTCGGGCAGCGCTTCAGGGCGATATGGGATTCCTCCGGCGAGGTACCCGTTCTTCGCCTCTCGGAGGAGGAGCTGGCTCTGCTGGGCAGGCTGTCAGCCGACGACAGGGATGTCGCAGGAGCGCTGCTGTCACGCGGCCTCTCCCTCGACCCCAAGGCCCTGGCGTCCATCCGTACCGCGTGGCTCGGCATGGGTGCACTTCCCGGGCAGCTCGCCCCGTTGGCGGAGCTTTGGGCCCGCGGACTTCCCATGACCGAGGCCAATGTGCAGCTTCTCTCATGGTACCTGTCTCTCGACGAGAAAAAGACGTCGGAGCTGTGGAAAAGGACCAGGACGGAGCTGCGCGATCGCCTCTCCCGAGGGGACGACCCGCGCAAGGCCGTGCGCTCGCTGCTTGCGGGCAGAGACGAACTGTCGGACTTCCTTCGAGGGCACGGTCTGCTCTCGTCCCCCGCGCGCGAGGGTGTGGACCCGTCGTTTCTCGCCGGGGCATTCCTGCCGGCGGGCGAGGAGTCCAAGCCCCTTAACGCCAGGGTATCGGCGGGCGTCTCCAGGCGGGGGGGCAAGTCCCTCTGGTCCGTCTCGTTCGACATGGAGGGCGACAGGCTCGGACCGGTGTCCGGCGTCGTGGAGACGGACGGGACGTCGCTCAGCGTCATACTCAGGGCGGAGCGCGAGCCGGCGTACGTGGAGCTGAGCAGGCGCGCGCGCCACCTGAGACGTGAACTGGAGGGAATCCCGCTCGTCCTTCAGAACGTGGCGGTCGCTCACGGCGTGCGAAGGCTGCGCACGCCGGGGCGGGGGTTGGACGTGACGGCATGACCCGGCAGGGAAAGAAACGCGCCAAGGCGGCCGCCGTCCAGTACGACCAGAAGACAGACGATGCCCCGAGGCTGCTCGCATCCGGAGAGGGATTCATCGCGGAGAGGATAATCGAGATCGCCAGGCAGGCGGACGTCCCGGTGGTGGAGGATGCCGCCCTGGTCAGCGCCCTGCTCGTCCTGGAACTTGGGGAGGAGATCCCCGGGGAGCTCTACGAGGCGGTGGCCAAGGTCCTGGCGTTCGTCTACAAACTTGACAAGGGAGAGAGTATATGACGGCGGAACACCTGCGGACCGGAGTTCGGGGCGAGGAATTGGCCGCCTCCTACCTGTGCGACCTGGGCTGGACGATACTGGAGCGCAACGTCCGCTTCAGGGGAGGCGAGCTCGACATAGTCGCCCGCGACGACGACGAGCTCGTCGTCGTGGAGGTGCGAACCAGGTCGCCGGGGTGGATGCAGACGGCGGAGGAGTCCGTCGGCCCCAGGAAGATAGGCAGGCTGGTCCGCGCAGGGCGTATATACATGGAGCATATCGATTGGGACGGCCCCTGGAGGATAGACCTGGTCGCCGTAACCCTGCACGAGGACAAGCCGGAGATAGAGAGGTTCGAGGACATAACCTACGGGAGGTGGCGCACGTGAGCTCCGTCCAGGGCATAACCCTCCGCGGCATAGAGGCGGTGAGCGTCGAGGTGGAGGTGGAGATAGCCGGTGGGCTCTTCTCCATCTCGATCGTCGGCCTGCCGGACGCGGCCGTGCGTGAATCAAGAGAGAGGGTGCGTGCGGCGTTGCGCCGTCTTGACATGGCGGTGAAGGGAAGGGTGGCCGTCAACCTGGCCCCCGCCGACCTACCCAAGGAGGGGGCTGTTCTCGACCTTCCCATAGCGATCGGCATAGCCTCCGCGATGGGGCACATCCCGCCCGTCCCGAGGGGCATCTTCCTGGGAGAGCTCGCGCTCGACGGCAGGCTGCGGGGTGTCAGAGGCGCGGTGGGGGCCGCGATACTGGCCCGAGAAACGGGAGTACCGCTCTTCGCCCCCGCCGACAATGCCGAGGAGATCTCACTGGTCAAGGGGTGCGAGGCCTACACGGTCGATAACCTCGCCGACCTGTTCGCCTTCTTTCGCGGGGAGACGTCCCTGCCCCCCGTGCCCGAGTACGAGCCAGGAGAGCATCGCATTCGTCCCGACCCGGACTTCGCCGACATACGGGGGCAGGCCGGGGCGAGGAGGGCGCTGGAGATAGCAGCGGCCGGACATCACAACATCCTGCTCATAGGTTCGCCCGGCAGCGGAAAGACCCTGCTGGCCCGGGCGCTGCGCGGTATACTGCCGCCGCTTTCGCACGAGGAGCTGCTTGAGGCCACCCTGGTGCGCAGCACCCTTGGACACCTCTTCGAGGGAAGCCTCGAGCCTCCTTTCCGATCCGTGCACCACACGGCCAGCACTGTCTCGATCTGCGGAGGCGGGGCTAACCTGCGCCCGGGCGAGGTCAGCCTCGCCCACAGGGGCGTGCTCTTCCTCGACGAGTTCCCCGAGTTCCGCCGCGATCTGCT
Organism: Synergistaceae bacterium; assembly: GCA_012521675.1. NCBI lineage: Bacteria > Thermotogati > Synergistota > Synergistia > Synergistales > Synergistaceae > Synergistaceae bacterium. Next base: position 6,092 of record JAAYLU010000023.1, read on the forward strand.
CGAAGGGCTGCGACAGCCTCTGGAGGATGGTGTGATCACGGTGAGCAGGGCGTCAGGCTCCGCTCTATACCCGTGCCGCGTCCTGCTCGTGGTTGCTGCCAACCCCTGCCAGTGCGGCTGGGACGGGGATCCCGTCCAGCAGTGCGTCTGCTCGCACGTAGAGCGGGAGCGATACCGCCGCAAGATCTCCGGCCCCATACTCGACCGAATAGACCTTCACGTCTCCGTGCCTCGCCTGCTGCCGGAGGAGCTTGTTGCGGTGGAGGATGCCGGGGGCGAGGGCAGCGAGGCGATAGCGGTCAGGGTCAGAGCCGCCAGGGAGATACAGAGGGACAGGTGGGCCGACCTGGGATTTTCGTGCAACGCGGAGCTCCCGGAGCGGGTGATAAAGCGCAACCTGCTCCTGTCGTCCGACGTGCGCCCCTTTCTGTCGTCCATGGCGGGAAACCTGCGCCTGTCGGGCAGGGGAATCAGCCGCGTGCTGAAGGTGGCTCGCACGATAGCCGACCTGGCGGGCAGCGAAAGGGTCGAAGTCCCGCACGTCGGCGAGGCGATAGCCTACCGAGACGGAGGCGCCTTCCGATGAGTCCTCTGCTCCGAGCCCTGTTGCTTATATCGGCTTCTGGCGCCCCCGCATCGCGCCTGTGGAGCGCGATTGAGTCCGAGGGTCTGCCGCCGGAGGCCCTGTGGCAGGAGGGACCGCCCCTGTGGAGGCGCCTCGGCTGCTCCCAGTCCGTGATCGACTCGCTCCGGACCTTGTGCGAGTCCTCTTGGCCCGAGGAGGAGGCGGAGCGCGCCGATGGGCTCGGCGTGCGTTTGGTAGCCTTCCGAGACGACTCGTGGCCGAAGGATCTGTCCGGACAGCCGGACTCCCCTCGTCTTCTCTACGTCGCAGGCGAATGGCCCATGCGGGGTCCGTTCGTGTCGGTCGTCGGCACCAGGCGCTGCTCCCAGTACGGGTCGCGCGCCGCCTTCGAGATAGGCCGAGCGGTGGCCGACGCCGGTGGGACGGTCGTCAGCGGAGGAGCGGCGGGCATAGACAGGGCGGCGCACGAGGGATGCCTCTCCGTCGGCGGGGCAAGCACGGCGGTGCTCGGCACGGGGGTGGACGTCGCCTACCCTCGGGGGCACGAGCCTCTCTTCGAACGGCTTGCCGGGGGCGAGGGAACACTGCTGTCGGAGTACCCGCTCGGCTCGGGGCCGAAACAGTGGCGCTTTCCCGAGAGGAACAGGATCATCGCGTCTTTTGCCAGGCCGCTCGTGGTGGTGGAGGCGCCTGTCAGGAGCGGCGCCATGATTACGGCCCGGCTGGCGCTCGAGCTGGGGCGCGAGGTGTGGGCCGTGCCGGGGAGGATCAACGAAGGAACCTGCGAGGGGTCGAATCGCCTGATATACGACGGGGCTACGCCGCTCGTCTCCATACCGGACTTCATATCGTTGACGTTCAACCGGCAGCTCTCCCTCTTTTGCGACCTTCCACCGGACGACAGGAATACAGCGGTCTTGTCCGAAAAAGAACAAAGAATTCTTTGCCTTTTGGAAAAATCGGGCGACAGAACTGTTGACAACCTGGCCGTTGAAGGTAAAATGACTCCCGCTGACGTTTTTTCAAGCCTCGCCGCTCTCATGGCCGCGGGGCAAGTCTTTCAGGCGGGACCGGGCCGATGGAGCTCGACGCCGAAGTGAATAAAACCGAATCGGGAAAGGATGGAACCTGTTGTCCACTAATAATCACTCATCAAGGCACGGCCGACGCACACTGCCGCCCTGCGGATTCAAGAGAGTGCTGCACGACCTTGAGCGCAGGTACCTGGCGCCGGATGCCCAGGCCGCCGTATACCACTATTTGATAACCGAGGAGATCCCGTTCGAGGTGACCGAGAGGGCTATCCTCGAGGCCGTCTCTCTTGCACGTTTGAAGAACTCGACGGTCGACGCGCCTCTGTTAGCCTGTCTCGTCGACGCACTGCTGGACGACTGCTCCTTCGAGATACCCGGGACCGCGTCGGAGAGGCTGTATCCGGCAAGCTGCACCCTCTGCTGAGGAAAGGTCCGAAGGATGCCGCGTAAAGAGGATGTCTCCAAGGCGGAGGAAACGAAGGCCTTGAAGCCCTCCGGGAGGAGAGGCGCGAAGAAGGACGCGCCCAAGGGAAATAAGAAGACCAGGACGGGCGCCTCCGACGGGGCGAAAAAGAAGCTCGTCATAGTCGAGTCCCCTACCAAGGCAAAGACCCTGACCAAGATACTGGGCCCGAAGTACGTCGTCAAGTCCAGCGTCGGGCACATCAGGGACCTGCCAAAGAGCCGCCTTGCGATCGACGTCGAGAACGGGTTCACCCCGGAGTACATACTTGTCAAGGGCAAGGCCAAGCTGAAGAACGAGCTCGTGGCCTCGGCCAAGAAGGCCTCCCGGGTGCTGCTCGCGTCCGACCCGGACCGGGAGGGGGAGGCCATAGCCTGGCACTTGGCCGAGCTGCTGGGCATCCCGCCCGAGGACGAGTGCCGCGTCAGGATCTACGAGATGACGCCCTCCGCGGTGAAAGAGGCCCTGGATCGCCCCGAGCCGGTCGACATGAACAAGGTCGAGGCGCAGCAGACGCGCCGCATCCTCGACCGGCTGGTGGGCTACACCCTCAGCCCCCTGCTATGGAAGAAAATCCGCCGGGGTCTTTCCGCCGGCAGGGTTCAGTCGGTGGCCCTGGCGCTGGTCTGCGCCAAGGAAAGGGCGATAGAGGGCTTCGTCCCGAAGGAGTACTGGAACATCCTCGTCCTTGCGAAGGCCTCGGACGGCAGAAGCTATGCCCTTAAAGTCGACTCGTTCGGCGGAAAGAACCTCTGGAAGGAGGGCAAATCCCTTCTGATAGACTCGGCGGAATTCGCGGACGAGATAGCAGAGGAGATTCGCAAGTCGCCCCTCTCCGTGACGGATTTCAAGGTACGGGAGACGGCGCGCGCGGCGCCCGCCCCCTTCAAGACCAGCACCCTTCAGCAGGAGTCCGCCCGCAGGAACGGCATGTCGCCGCGCAGGACCATGAGAGTGGCCCAGGAGCTCTTCGAGGGGGTCTCCATCCCCGACAGAGGGCCGACCGGGCTCATCACCTACATGCGCACCGACAGCCTGAGGATAGCCCCGGAGGCGGTCGCAGCCTGCAGAGCCTACATATCCTCCTCCTACGGCAAGGGCTATCTACCTACGAAGGCAAACGAACATGCGTCAAAGGGCAGGTCACAGGACGCGCACGAGGCGATACGCCCCACGGACGTGGGGATCGCACCGAACAGCCTCGAGGGCGTTCTCTCCGGCGACCAGATGAAGGTCTACTCGCTTATATGGCGAAGGTTCGTCGCCTCTCAGATGACCAAGGCGAAGGTGGCCAACGCGACCCTGAAGGCGGAGGCCGGGAAGGCCGGCATGAGGCAGCTCGGCGAGTCGCTCGTATTCCCCGGATGGAGCGCCGTCTGGCCTATCGACCTCAAGGGGGAGGCCATCTCGCCCGCGAAACCGGGAGAGCCCCTGGGAGTGGAGGAGATCGAGCGGGAGCAGAAGTTTACCCGCCCCCCGGCCCGCTACTCCGAGGCTACCCTGATCAAGGTGTTGGAGGAGGAGGGCGTGGGACGGCCGTCCACCTACGCCAGCATCGTAGAGACTCTGTACGACCGAGGCTACACCGTTCGAGGCGACGACAGGCGCATCCAGCCTACAAGCCTTGGCATGACGGTGGACTCTTTCCTAAGAAAGTACTTCGACGAGAAGAGTCCCTCGGCAATAGTCGACACCAAGTTCACCGCCGACATGGAGGAGAGGCTTGACGGCATAGAGGGGAACAAGGCCTCCGGCGTCGCTGTGCTCGAGGGTATGTGGAGTGCCTTCACCAGCGCTATGCAGGAGGCCGAGAAGGCCCCGGCTGAGAAGCTGCCGCCGCCCGAGCCCACCGGGGAGGACTGCCCCGAGTGCGGAAAGCCCCTGGTGATAAAGAACGGGCGCTTCGGCGAGTTCATAGCCTGCACCGGCTACCCCGAGTGCAAGTTCACAAAGCCCAAACTCACCAAGACGGGCGCGGTCTGTCCCAAGTGCGGCGAGGGAGACGTGGTCAAGCGCAGAAGCCGCAAGGGGAAAGTCTTTTACGGTTGTTCCCGCTACCCGGACTGTGACTTCGTCTCGTGGGGCCCGCCGTCGGGCGAGAAGTGCCCCCAGTGCGGCGTCCACCTGTTCATGAAGGGAACCAAGACCGAGGAGTGCCCTAAGTGCGGCTTTACCCGACCGAAGGAGAAGGCGGACGGCGATGAGTAGCCTCGTATCGATAGTCGGTGGAGGGCTCGCGGGCGCCGAGGCGGCCTGGCAGCTGGCGCGCCGAGGCATACCGGTCGATCTCTACGAGATGCGGCCGGAGAAGACCACCCCCGCCCACACCACCGGCCTGCTTGCAGAGATAGTATGCAGCAACTCGCTCGGTGCGGACGGGCCGACCAGCCCGGCCGGCATCCTCAAGGAAGAGCTAAGGAGGCTCGACAGTTTGATACTCTCCTGCGCGGATGACTCCCGCGTTCCGGCGGGCAAGGCTCTGGCGGTGGACCGAGACAGCTTCTCGGAAAAAGTTTCCGACAGGCTGGGCGATATGCCAGGCGTGAGGGTTATTCGAAAGGAGCTCGCGGCCCCGCCCGGGGGGCCCGCGATCATCGCAAGCGGACCCCTGACCTCGCCGCCTCTGGCCGACGAGCTGAAGAGGCTGGCGGGCGCCGATCACCTGGCCTTCTTCGACGCGGTAGCCCCGGTGGTAACGGTCGACTCGATAGACATGTCTAGGGCCTTCCGCGCCGGTCGGTGGGGCCAGGAGGACGACTATATCAACTGCCCCTTCACCCGCGAGGAGTACGAGGCCTTCTGGCGCGCGCTGGTCTCCGCGGAAAGAGCAAAACCTCACGACTTCGAGGACTCCCCCTCATTCTTCGAGGGTTGCCTGCCGGTGGAGGTAATGGCCTCTCGCGGCTTGGACACCCTGCGCTTCGGGCCCATGCGACCCGTCGGCCTGCCCCTGCCGGACACGGGCAGGGAGGCGTGGGCCGTGGTGCAGCTTCGCCAGGATAACCGCGAGGGAACCCTATACAACCTCGTCGGCTTCCAGACCAATCTGAGATGGGGGGAGCAGGAGAAGGTCTTCCGCATGATCCCCGGGCTGGAGAAAGCGGAGTTTGCACGCCTTGGGGTCATGCACCGCAACATCTACGTCAACTCCCCGGCGGTGCTCGACGGCAGGCTGAGGTTTCGCGGAGGTAGGGAGGATCTCTTCCTCGCCGGACAGATAACCGGGGTGGAGGGGTACGTCGAGAGCACCGCCATGGGCTGTGTCGCCGCACTAAACGCGGCCGCTCTCGTACGTGGGACGCCCTTCCCTGACTGGCCGAGGGAGACCGCTATCGGCTCGCTGCTGCACTACCTTGCGGACGCTAACCCCGATCGTTTTCAGCCCATGAACATGAACCTTGGCATAATGCCGAGGCCCGAGGGCAGGATACGGAACAAGGCCAAGAGGTGCGAGATAGTTGCCGCGGCGGCCTCCAGAGCGCTCGGAGTCTTCCTGGAGGGGCTGAATCGAGATCTCCCCGTCGGCGGGACCGAGGAATAGGGTTTTTTCTCTTAATTATCTTGGAAAATTAAATTGACTCAAAGAGCCAAATAATCATATGAACCAGCTGTTCATGAGCTTTTGGACACCTCCACCGAGATCAAATAGATTCTTTAGAAAAATAGCGAGTATCTAGAAAACATGATAAAATGACTTCATGTTGGAGAACATATCCTCAAGCATGGATGCATTTATCGATCATCTGCGCATGGAGAGGGAAAGCTCGCCTCACACGGTGACGAACTACGCCGTGGACCTGGCGCAGTTCAGCGAGTTTCTGGCCATGCGCGGCGCGGAGAGCCTCGCCGATGTGGACTCGCGCGCGATCCGGTCCTTCGTCCGGGAGATGATGGGATTCGGGTACTCGAACACGACAGTCGCAAGAAAGCTCTCGGCCGTCAGGAGTTGGTCCGCCTTCCTGAAGGAACGTGGGTTGATCGAGACGGACGCCGCGAGGGGGATCAAGGGACCGAGGACGCTGGAGCCCCTTCCACGTGCCCTCTCCCGCGAGGACGTCGCCAGGATGATCGAGCAGGGGCCCGAGGGAAGGACGTTCGCGAGGGACCGAACCATCCTCGAGTTGCTCTACGGGTGCGGTTTGAGAGTCGCGGAGCTCGTGTCGCTGAAGTGGGAGGATATGGAACCGGTCGAGGACCGGATGCTCAGGGTCCTCGGCAAGGGCGAGAAGGAGAGGATAGTGCCCTACGGGAGGTTCGCCCTGGAGGCGCTTCTGGAGTGGAGGGATCTGCTGCCCGAGGGGGCCGCGCTGGTCTTTCCCGGTACCAAAGGAAGGCCGATCACCGTGCGCACCGTGCACAGGGTAGTGGTGAAGGCGGCTGCGCGGGCAGGGCTCAACGAGGTGACTCCCCACACGCTGCGCCACAGCTTCGCCACACACCTGCTGGAGGGGGGGGCCTCGCTGGCGGCGGTCAAGGGGCTTCTCGGACACGAGAGCATGCTCACAACTCAGCGCTACGTCGCTGTGAGCGCGGAACACCTGAGGGAGAGCTACCGGCTCGCCCATCCGCGCGCAAAAGGAGAGGACTGACTTGTTCAAGGGAACGACCGTGGTCTGCGTCAGGCGAGGGGACATGGTGGCCTTGGCCGGTGACGGGCAGATAACTATGGGAGACCAGATAGTGAAGTCGGGCGCCAGGAAGGTGCGCAGGCTGTACAAGGGCTCGGTGCTGGCCGGGTTCGCCGGGAGCACCGCCGATGCCATGACCCTGCTGGAGCGCTTCGAGTCCCGCCTGGAGGAGAACTCCGGCGACCTGATGCGCTCGGCCGTGGCGATGGTCAAGGAGTGGCGCACCGACCGGGCTCTGAGAAGGCTGGAGGCGCTGATGATAGTCGCGGACGCGAAACTCTCTCTTCTGATGTCAGGCTCGGGCGACATAATCGAGCCGGAGGACGCCATAGCGGCGATAGGCTCGGGCGCCGGGTTTGCCAAGGCTGCCGGGGTCGCGCTGCTCGAGACCTCCGACTGGTCTCCGTCAAGGATAGCCAGGCGGGCGATAGAGATCGCGTCGGAGATATGCATATACACGGACAACGTTGTGACAGTGGAGGCAATCGGCGAATGAACTCGGACCAGTTTGAGACGGAGCTCACCCCCAGGCGTATCGTCGAGTTCCTTGACAGGTACATAGTGGGACAGGACAAGGCAAAGAAATCAGTAGCCATCGCGCTCCGGAACCGGGTACGCAGGAGAAGGCTGCCCCGTGAGATAGCCCGCGAGATTGCGCCGAAGAACATACTGATGGCCGGGCCCACCGGTGTAGGCAAGACGGAGATTGCCCGAAGGCTCTCAGATCTCGTCAATGCTCCGTTCGTCAAGGTGGAGGCCACCAAGTTCACCGAGGTCGGCTACGTGGGCCGCGACGTCGAGTCCATCATCAGGGACCTGGCCGAGACGGCCGTGGCCATGGTGAAGAGCCGCATGATCGAGGAGGTCCAGGTCTCGGCGGCCGAGAGGGCCGAGCAGAGGCTGGTGGACGCCCTTCTCCCCGGCTCCGAGAGGAGAAGATCGATGCCGGACATCATGAAGATCTTCGGCGGAGAGAAAGAGGAGGCGCCCAAGCCCGCCCCCGAGGAGGAGCGAGCGAGGGAATCCACTCGCAGGAAGCTCCTGGCACTGCTCGAGGAGGGGAAGCTAGATGACCGGGAGGTAGAGATCGACGTGGTCGAGAGCCAGTCCGTCGGCATTCCGATACTCGGCGGCTCGGGCATGGACTCGATGGGGATCAACATAGGCGACATGCTCGGCGGGCTTCTCCCCAAGAGGTCCAGGAGGCGCAGAGTGAAGGTGTCCGAGGCAAGGCGCATCCTCCAGGCGGAGGAGGCGGAGAAGCTTGTGGACATGGACGCGGTCGTCCGCGAGGCACTGGAGAAAGCGGCCGAAGAGGGAATAGTCTTCATCGACGAGATAGACAAGGTCGCCTCCCGCGGCGGAGGTGGAACCGGCCCGGACGTGAGCCGCGAGGGGGTCCAGAGGGACCTTCTGCCGATAGTCGAAGGCTCTCCCGTGCCGACCAAGTACGGCACGTTGAACACGGACCACATACTCTTCATAGCGGCCGGGGCCTTCTCCAGCGTGAAGCCTTCGGATCTCGTCCCGGAGCTGCAGGGGAGGTTTCCCATAAGGGTGGAGCTTCAGCCCCTGTCCAGGGAGGACCTAGCCAGGATACTCGTGGAGCCGGAGAACAGCCTGCTGACCCAGTACTCGGCTCTTCTGGGGGTGGAGGGAGTGGATCTGGAGTTTCAAGACGACGCGGTGGCAGAGATAGCGCTACTCGCGGAGAGGATGAACGCCGAGATGGAGAACATCGGCGCGCGCAGGCTCCACACCATGATCGAGCAGCTTCTTGAAGAGGTGAGCTTCGAGGCCCCGGAGAGCGGCGCGAGAAAGTATCCGATCAGCGCGGAGTTTGTCAGAGAGCGACTCGAGCCCCTGATCTCGGACGGCGACATCAGAAGATATCTTCTGTAGGTGGTAAATAAACGAATTGTGTACGAATATCCGCGCAATGCGGATCATCACTCAGGAGGGATATAAAAATGGCAGCGAAGAAAAAGAGCACGGTTGAAAAAAAGAGCGAACGCACGGCGAAGGAGGTCTTCCCCCACATGGAGGACGAGGATCCCGGGCTTAAGGATCTCCTCGAGCAGACCAGGCAGGTTGGCAGGGCGCTTCAGAGCAGGCGCGAGGGCACAAGGCCGGACTTCAACAAGCTGGCCAAGCTGCTGGGCGAGTTCTCCACCGCGAACGTATATCTTATAAACAGGGAGGGAATGCTCCTGGGCCACTCGTGGGTGTCGGAGTACCACTCCGAGGAGCTCTCCAACTACATCGAGAAGGGCTACATGCCGGAGCACTTCGTCGAGAAGATGAACCAGATCAGGGAGACATCCTACAGCGAGACTGACGGCTATCTATTCGACGACGACGACGGAGACACGCCCGTAAAGCACATGGTCTACATACCCATCTACGGCGCTGCAGAGCGCCTGGGCACCCTCTTCTTTGTCCGCTTCTTCGACAGGTTCACCATCCGCGACCTGGTTCTGGCGGAGTACCTGGCGACACTCGTGGGCATCGAAATTCTGCACGAGAGGACCAAGATCATCGAGGAGCGTGCCCGCGAGCGCCTGATAGTCCAGATGGCGATGAGAGCCCTGTCGTACTCCGAGGTCGAGTCGGTAAAGCACATCATAAACGAGCTCGGATCGTTCGAGGGAGTCGTCATAGCGAGCAGAGTCGCGGACCGGGTCGGAGTCACCCGCAGCGTCATAGTCAACGCGCTGCGCAAACTGGAGAGCGCAGGCATCATAGAGAGCCGCAGCCTGGGAATGAAGGGGACCTTCATAAAAGTCCTCAGCCCTCTCTTCACCGAGGAACTCGGGCTACTTCTGGACGACTAGCCGGGAACTTAAGTTATCGGCGCGTCTCGCCGATAACAGGAACGCAGGTCATTATTGGGAGGTATGCGGTCATGATGGGCGACTTTAACTGGAAGGTGATGGAGAAGACCATGGAGGGGCTTTCGAAGCGATTCGAGGCCACCTCGCGCAATCTTGCCAACGCCAACACGCCCGAATACGGCCGCCGCAACGTCTCGTTCGAGGACGAGCTTCGCGACCTCGTCGACGGACCCAGGAGACTGCCGATGACCGTCACGAACGAGGGGCACATCCCCTCCATGCCGATGGCGGTCAGCGGAGTCATCCCGCTGGAGACAAGGATCTACGACGAGAAGTTCAGACTCGACGGAAACAACGTCGATCCGGAGAGAGAGATGGCGGTCATGTCCCAGACGAGGATGGCCTACAACGCCATGACCCGCTTCGCGGCGAAGAAGAGCTCTCTGTACCGCCTCGTGATAGGAGGTAGATAAGCCGTGAGGATGTTCAGATCCCTTGACGTCTCCGGAAGCGCCCTGACGGCCCATCGCCTGTGGATGGACGCGATATCGTCCAACCTGGCCAACGTCAACACCACTCGAACGCCGGAGGGCGGCCCCTACAGGAGGCGCGTCCCGGTATTCGCCGAGATGCTCGACAAGACGATAGGCGGATACGAGGACATAGGCGGAGTACGTGTGACCGAGATCGCCAGGGACAGCCTGCCGCCTCGCCTCGCCTACCAGCCGGAGCACCCGGACGCGGACGAGGAGGGGTACGTCGCCTTCCCCAACGTCAACGTCGTCAGGGAGATGACCGACATGCTGGTCGCAAGCAGGGCCTACGAGGCCAACCTGGCGGTGGCCGACGCCGCGCGCAACATGTGGTCGGGCGCCCTGGAGATCATGAGAGGGTAGCCGGGCGTTTTTTCAGTAATAATCGTGGTTTTTCCAAAGGACGGTTCTTTAGTCCTAGCCGTGATGATCCGGGAGGCTTGTCATAAGCCTCCCGCTTTTGTTATAAATTAACGGTTGTGTTACAATGACGATAATTGAGCTCTCATCACTATCGGGGAGGTTATCCAAGTGAACCATTTGAAGCTCGATCTGACGAAACTGGCCGACGTAAAGAAGGGGCCGGCCGTCTCTCCCGTGGCGGAGTCAACCGGCTTGAAGCGCGGACTCGGCCTCACATTCGAAGACCTCCTGGAGAGTTCCATAAAAAACGTGAACGACCTTCAGCAGGATTCGGACAAGATGGTCAACAGACTGGCGACCGGCGATGTGGACGATATTTCAGAGGTCGTACTGTCGGCCCAGCGTGCCGAGTTTGCCCTGCGCCTGATCACCGAAGTGCGCAACAAGCTCGTGGACGCGTACCAACAGCTCGGGCGCATGTCGGTTTAGGTTAGCCGATGGACTGGTTGCGCCAGGCGCTTGCACGGGGCGGCCTATTCTGGTCGTCGTTGAGGCCGTGGCAGCGATTATCCATAGCCGGAGCAGCGGCGGCCGTCGTGCTCGCTCTGGTCTTTGCCGTTTTCTGGGCCGGACGATCGCCGTACGAACCCCTCTTCACGGCCCTCGAGGTGGAGGACCAGTCCGCCATAGTGGCCTGGCTCCGCGAGAACAAGGTGGACTACAAGCTTGACCCTGCAGCGAATGCCATCTTGGTCCCGAGGACGCTGGTCTACGAGACCAGGCTCAGCTTGGCGCAGGGCGGTCTTCCTAAGGGGGGCAGTGTCGGATACGAGCTGTTCGACACGGCCAAGATGGGCCTGAGCGAGTTTCAGCAGAAGGTCACCTACACAAGAGCCCTGGAGGGAGAGCTCGAGCGCACCATACGCCAGATCGACGCCGTCGACTACGCGAAGGTGAACATAGTCATCCCGGAGCAGCGCCTCTTCCTCGAACAGCAGCAGCCATCCACGGCATCGGTCCTCATACGGCTCAAGACCGGGATGAGCATAGGGGCCGACCACGTCAAGGCCATAGTCCACCTGGTCTCGCACGCTGTCCAGGGGCTTCTCCCCGAGGATATAACGGTGGTGGACACGTCAGGAAAGGTCCTCTCCGACCTCCTCGACGAGGAGTTCTTCATCTACACCGGCGCGGGCGAGGGACGCACCGTCTCATCCGTTCAGCGAGAGCTGGAGCGGCAGCAGGAGCGGGAGCTCGAGAACAAGGTCCGCATAATGCTCGAGAAGGTCTTCGGTCCGGGAAAGGTCGTTGTCAGGGTCAAGGTCGACCTCGACTTCGACCGAAGGACCAGTGCCACCAAGGAGTACATCCCTGGAGAGACCGGGAAGGGGGTCATCCGCAGTCAGCAGCAGATGGAGGAGACCTACACCGGAACGGGAGGACCGGTAGGGGGCGCGCCCGGTACCACCACCAACATCCCCGGCTACGCCATAGCCCAGCAGCAGGCCGGGCTGACCGAGTACGAGAAGACCGAGACCACCAACAACTACGAGATCACGACCAGGGAGACGCAGCAGGTGGCGACCCCCGGGGCGATACTGCGCATGACCGCCTCCGTCCTCGTCGACGGAGAGCTTGAGCCTCAGCGGATAACCGAGCTTCGCGCACTGGTGGCGCCCGCGATCGGCCTTAAAGAGGCCAGGGGCGACCAGCTTGAGATCAACGGCATGCCCTTCTCCACGACCTTCGCCGATGCCCTGGCCGAACAGCTGGCTGCGGAGCAGAGGATGAAGCTGATAATCTCCGCTGTCGTCGCTCTCGTCCTGCTGGCTGCGGCCGCTCTCGCCGCGTTCTACCTGATCCGCAGGAGGAGAATGCGTGTCAGGGCGGTTCAGCCGGAGCCGCAGCACTTCCCGACGATACAGGAGCTTCTCTCCTCGCCGGAGCTGCTGGAGGCGCAGGGCGAGCTGGCGGTGCTGGAGGAGCAGCTTCGCGCCTACGCGAGAAGCAAGCCGGAGGAGATAGCCAACCTGGTTCAGGACTGGCTGTCCGAGGAATAGGGGCGGGAGGATCCAGCAATGGCTAAGAGCTTGACGAAGGGGATGCCCGGAAAAGAGAAGATAGCCATCCTGATGGTGGCCCTGGGGAACGAGGTGGCCGCCGAGGTCTACAAGAGGATGGACGACACGTCCATAGAGATAGTCACGCTGGAGGTCGCGAACCTCCGGAAGGTGACGCCCGAGATGCGTCTGGCCGTGCTGAAGGAGGCCCAGGAGCTCCTTCTCGCCCGCGAGTACATGGCCCGCGGCGGAGTCGAGTATGCCAGGGATATCCTGGAGAGAGCGCTCGGCCCGGAGAGGGCTCACAACCTTCTCACTCGCATCACCGCCAGCCTGCAGGTCCGCCCGTTCGACTTCATGCGCCACACGGACGCGCAGCAGGTGCTGGGCTTCATCCAGGGCGAGCACCCGCAGACGATCGCCCTCATACTGTCGTACCTGGAGCCGACGCAGGCCGCGGGCATCATCGGAGGGCTGCCGGCCACCATGCAGGCCGAGGTGGCCAAGCGCATAGCCAAGATGGACCGCATCACCCCGGAGGTTCTTCGGGAGGTGGAAAGAGTGCTGGAGAGAAAGCTGAGCACGGTAATGGGGCAGGACTTCACCCTCGCCGGCGGCATCGACGCCATAGTGAACATCATCAACCAGGTGGACCGGGGCACGGAGCGCAACATCATGGAGCACCTGGAGGAGAACGACCCGGAGCTGGCCGAGGAGATCAAGCGCAGGCTCTTCGTTTTCGAGGACATCATCAGGCTCGACGACCGCTCGCTGCAGAGGGTGCTCCGCGAGGTCGAGATGAAGGACCTCTCGCTGGCCCTCAAGGGCGCCACGGACGAACTGCGGGCCAAGTTCTTCAAGAACATGTCCAAGCGCGCCTCCGAGATGCTCAGGGAGGACATGGACTACATGGGTCCCGTGCGCGTGAAGGACGTCGAGGAGACGCAGCAGAAAATCGTCAACGTCATCCGGGCGCTCGAGGACGTCGGCGAGATAGTCATCTCCCGCGGCGGAGAGGAAGAGCTTATTGTATAAGTTCTCGAAGGCGAAGATCATCCGCGCGGTCCGAGTGCTGCCCGAGGCCGTGAAGATCGGCCTTGCCCCGGAAGAGGCCGAGGCGCCCGAGGAGAGCCTCGATTCTCAAGGCCCTCGGGAGGCGGAGCGTGGCGGCGACGAGTCGCTGCAAAAGGAGATTGAACGCCTGAAAGTCGAGCTGGAGAACGAGCGGCTCGAGAACAGCGACCTCGTCTCCCGCCTGTCGCTCTCCGAGAAGGAGATGGTCCGGGAGCGGGAGAATCTGGCCGCAGAGCGCGACCGGATGAAGGCCGCCATGCAGGCGGAGGCCGAATCGCTCAAAAAGAAGGCCGCCGTCGAAGGGGCCGAGGAGGGGCGCAAGGCGGGCTACGAAGAGGGCGCCGCCACGGCCAGGGAGGAGATCTCCAGGGAGTACGAGGAGAAAGTGTCATCCCTGGTCTCGGTCCTGGAGGGAGTCCATGCGTCCCTGAAGGGGAGCGGAGAGGATCTTGCCGCTCTCGTCATGCCGCGCCTGATACGCCTATGGGAGCTTATGCTCTCCAGGATGCTCCACCGCGAGGTCGAACTCTCGGAGGACACGGTCGTCCCCGTCCTGCGCACCCTGATGGAGCGCCTCAGCGACAGGGAGAGCATACTGGTCTACCTGAACCCCGGCGATGCGGAGCAGACGGCCGACCGCAGGGACGAGTTCGGCGACCTGTTGCTGGGCGTGAAGCACCTGGAGTTCATACCCGACCCGAACGTCGAGAAGGGCAGTTGCGTAGTCGAGACCAACCTTGGTATATACGACGCCCGGTGGCGAACACAACTTGAACAGATACAAAAAGAGATAGACCATCTCTTCATCGAGGGTCGAAAAGATGCTATCGAAAACGACTGACGAAGGGCTGCTGGATATCCTTCGGCACAGGCTGGAGGACGTCCAGCTCACCAGGATAAACGGGCGCATCGTGCAGGTGGTCGGCTTGGTGGCGGAGTCCAGGGGCCCCGACGTCCGCGTCGGGGATCTTTGTTCAATACGCTACAGAAACAGCGACTCCTCCCTCTCAGCCGAGGTGGTCGGCTTCCGCGGAGAGAGAGTCCTGCTGATGCCGCTAGGCAACCTCAAGGAGATAGGCCCCGGATGCGACGTCCTGTCCATGGAGCGCCCACTCGGAGTCAGGGTCGGGCAGGCCCTGCTCGGCAGAGTGCTCGATGGACTGGGACAGCCTCTCGACGACAAGGGACCGATAGCTGCATCCGATTTTTACCCCCTCCACGCAGAACCCCCTCACCCTCTACGCAGAAAGATGATATCCTCCCCCCTCCCGGTGGGAGTGAAGGTAATAGACGGAGTGCTCACCCTGGGCACGGGGCAGCGCATAGGAATATTCGCCGGCTCCGGAGTGGGGAAGAGCACCCTCCTTGCCATGATGGCCCGGTACACGGAGGCGGACATAAACGTCATAGCACTTGTCGGCGAGCGAGGCAGGGAGGTTCGGGAGTTCCTCGACCGAGACTTGGGCCCGGAGGGGCAAAAGCGCTCGGTCGTCGTGATAGCCACGTCCGACCAGCCGCCGTTGATCCGCCTGAAGGCCGCCATGACCGCCACCGCGATAGCCGAGTACTTCCGCGACTGCGGCAAGAACGTGCTTCTGATGATGGACTCCGTCACCAGGGTGGCCCGCGCCCAGCGCGAGGTCGGCCTGGCCGTCGGTGAACCCCCCACCACCAGGGGTTACACCCCGTCCGTCTTCGAGTTCCTCCCCCGCTT
This sequence comes from Synergistaceae bacterium, assembly GCA_012521675.1. Classification (NCBI taxonomy): domain Bacteria; kingdom Thermotogati; phylum Synergistota; class Synergistia; order Synergistales; family Synergistaceae; species Synergistaceae bacterium. The sequence goes on from JAAYLU010000023.1 coordinate 21,381, forward strand.
GCTCGAGAGGGCCGGCGCGGGAGAGACAGGCAGCATAACCGGGATATACACAGTCCTGGTGGAGGGTGACGACATGAACGAGCCCGTGGCCGACACGGTGCGAGGCGTGTTGGACGGTCACGTCGTCCTGTCTCGCAAGATTGCCGCTCGCAACTTCTACCCGTCCGTCGACGTGCTTGAAAGCGTCAGCCGCGTCATGCCCTTCATAGTCGACGAGGAGCACCTGGAGGCGGCCGGGCGGGTGCGGGAGCTGCTTGCCGTCTACGGCGAGGCGGAGGACCTGATTAACATCGGTGCATACAAGAGAGGCAGCAACCCCAGGGTGGACTGGTCCATAACCCACCTGCAGAAGGTCCGTGATTTCCTCAGGCAGCCCGTGGAGGAGATGGTCTCATTCACGGACGCCGCCCGCGAGCTGAAGAACCTCGTGCCCGACTCGTCCGCCGTAAAGAAGAGCGAGCGGGATGCCGAAACAATAACCGGAACCGGCGAATAGTTACCGGAGGACGTCATGAAAGAAAAAGTGGACAGGTTTCAGCGAATACTGAAGACCAGGGAGAAAAGCCGCGAGGAGGAGCAGCTCCTGCTCGCCGACCAGAGAGGCGAGGAGGAGAGGCTGGTCACTCGTCTCGATGTGCTGCACACCGAAAAGAAAAAGGCCTTCGACGAGTTCCGCACTCAGCAGGGAGAGCTCGTCTCGCCGCGCGAGATGTGGTTTCACCGCAGATCCATAGATGTTGTGGACAAGCGAATCTGCGACGGCAACTCCTCCCTCTGCGACGTCCGTCAGGCCATAGAGGCCACAGAGGTGAGACTTGTGGAGAAGCATCGCGAGGTCAGGATAATGGAGAACTACATAACGTCCATGCTGGACGACTGGCGCACCTCTATACTGAAAAGCGAACAGTCCGAGATGGATGATATAGCAGGAATACGCCACGGCAACGGCACGAGAGGCGGAAGCGGATCATGAGGCTGAATCTGTCGGGCATTGTGCGCGTGCAGAGTCGAATAGAGGAGATCGAGCGCAGGGTGCGGCCAAAGAAGGACGAGCCGAGGCAGGAGGAGAAGGAGCGCTTCGTCGACGTTCTGACGAAGGAGGAGGCCAAGCGACCCTCGCTCCCGGCACCCGCCCCCGCCCCGAAGCTCGACGAAGTCGAGGAGAGGGAGAAGCCGAGGGCTAAGAAGCCGTCCGCCGACTGGGAGGAGAAGCTCCCCGAGCTGGCCGCCAGGTACGGGCTCGACGAGGCGCTTGTAAGGGCAGTGGTGCGGATGGAGTCCGGCGGCAGGATCGACGCCGTGTCGCACAAGGGAGCGATGGGACTGATGCAGCTGATGCCCGGAACGGCGAAAATGCTCGGGGTGGACGATCCTTTCGACCCGGCGCAGAACCTCGAAGGGGGAATTAAATACCTCTCCAGGCTGTCCGATAAATACGAGGGAGACCTCTCCAAAGCGCTGGCCGCGTACAACGCGGGGCCGGGAAGAGTGGACGCCTGCGGTGGCATACCTCCCATAGCCGAGACGCAGAACTACGTGCACGGTGTCCTTGCGATCTACGCCCGTAACTCGAAGGGAGAAAACTGATGCCCGAAGAGCGCGAAGATATCGAGCGCGAGGGGCGTGAAGAGGCGGAGGCCCCCCTCCCTCAGGCCAAGAAAAAGGTCAAGGCCAAGAAGAAAAAGAAGAAGACCGGCAAGCTGGGGATCCTCCTCCTGGCGCTCGCGGTACTGGCTGGAGTCGGCGCGGGCATGCACTTCGCCGGCACCTGGGACGCCAGGCCCTACGTCTACGAGATAGTCCCCAGGATACCCTGGGTCGGCAAGAGGCTGGCCGGGTTCGCCGGGATACCCGAGGAGTACACACTGACAGTGGAGCAGCGTCGAAAGCTCGAGCTGGAGCGTTGGAACCAGCGTTTGGACGAACTGGAGCGCGAATTGATTGAGAAGGAGGCCCTGCTGGAGGGTCTCTCCGACGAGCTTGACGCGAGGGCCGAGGCCCTCGACAGGAGGGAGGCGGAGTTCGCCCAGCGCGATGACGCCCCGCCCGAGAGCACCGAGGACGAGCAGGAGTACCTCGACATGTTGATGAAGACCTACCAGGAGATATCGCCCAGGCGTGCTGCTCTTATCTTGGAGCAGGTGAGCGAGGATCTGGCGGTGAGGATGCTCGCCGCCATGCCCCAGGATGCCAGGGCGTCGATATTGGGCCGCATGGAGGCGGTCCTTGCAGCGAGGCTGACGGAGCGGCTAGCGGCCGGAGCGCCGTGATAACAATACCGGGAGGTGCCACTCATGTATTCAGCCTTCTTTCCCGTCGCGGGCGACCCTCTGTCCGGCCAGGCGCAGGACGCCGGCATAATGCCGCCGTCCAGAACGGCCGGAGACCCGGAGAGGACGGACAGTTTCGCCCGCCTGCTCTTCTCGACCAGGGAGGAGCCCGCGCAGACGCCTGGAGACACGGAACAGACCCCGGAGACACCCGCCGGGAGCATCCTCTTTTTCCCCCTTGCGGAAACCGACCTGTTTCCTGACGAAGAAGACGACCTTGCAGACGACGAACGTGCCCTTGAAATACCCGTGCCTCCTGCGGAGGCCGGGGCGGCGTTTGTCGCGGAGTTCCTTGCCGCGGCGAAGCAGCCGCCTATTACCATGACGACACCTGCCGCCGAAGTGATGGCAGTAGGCCCAGAGGCGGTGGAATCACCGGACTTAGCCGATCCCCGGACGAGCGACGAGAATCGCATGCCGGTGGAGGTTGAACCCGGCGAGCCGCACAGAGATGGTGGCTTCGCTCTTCCCGAGGGCATGCAGCCTGTGCGAGAGGACGATCCGGACGCAAGGGAACTGCTGTCGAGGCCGATTCCCCGCGCGAGGCCCGCAAGCGGCGGCGCACGACAGGAGAGAGCCAGTCCGGTGGAACGGCCGGACGAACGACGGACCTCCCCGACACGCCCCCTTCCATTCATCGAGAGCGCACGGACGGAGCCCGTCAGGACCCTTATGAGCACGGGCCGCGTCCTTGGCGATGCCGGCACATCCGCAGGCCGGGACGAGATCACCGTCGTCCCGACCCTCGAGGAACCCGCCCGGGCCGATGAGACGGCCAGGGCGGCCGGATTCACCCTGTCCATGACCGACAATGTGCGCCCCAGGAGGGGCTTCGCTCTTACCTTCGCACTCGACGGTGGGCAGAAGGCCGGGCCCGTGGAGGCCGAGGCGAACATGCCGGAGCGCCCGGCCCTCTTCGACGACGAATCGGACGATCTCTTCAGGGATGACTCCCCCGAGCGACGCGACCACGCAACCGGCGGACCGGCCGAGCCGTCGGGAGACGAGACCTCGGCGAGGGACAGAGGCGAGAATGTAGCCTCCGGCCTCTCCGCGACGTTCGACCACGAAAGTGGCAGAGGCGCGAGCGCCGCCTCCGGCCTCACCGCGGCCGTCGCGGGAGAGAGGGAGCTGAAGGCCGAGGCAGAGTCCGATCTCTCCACGAACCGCATCCCCGAGGGGCGCGATCGCGAGAGGACCATATTTCCCGAGGAGCGCGACATCTTCGGCGAGAGGGCGCGCGAGACCGCCGCTCCAGCCCTCCCGAGGGCCGCGACTGCTGATACGAGAGAAACTCCATCCGACCCGGTTCGCGCGAGCGCCGATCCGAAGGGCGCGGCCACGCCCGCGAGGAAACCCGCCGACCAGCCATTGAAGAGCGGAGCGAAGGACCAGGAAACCCCGAACCCGACCATGGTCGCACCACGCCCCTGGCACGCCGAGCCCCTCGCCTCGAGGTCGTTCGAGTCGGTCGCCAGGGAGACGGTGCTCCAGGGGCGCGGAGGAGAGGCCCTTGAGGACGGAGTTCAGCACGTGGTGCGCTTCCTCAGGTCCGAGGGACGGCAGGCGGCGAGCATAATCGTCGACCCGCCCGCCCTGGGGAGGATCGAGGTGGAGCTCGTCGCCGTCGCAAAGGGCATCGAGGCCTCGATTAAAGTGAGCAGCGATCAGGTCCGACAACTTGTTCAGGATCATATAACAGTCCTTCGGAACCATCTCGAACAGCAGGGAGTCCACCTGGGCGAGTTCGTCGTAGACCTTCGCGACAGCAGCGAGGGCAGGCAGGATCGCGACGGATCAAGCCACAAGCCGCGCCGCGGGCGGACAACCCCTCTGACGGGAGCCGAGGATACCGAGGACATAACGCCATCCTTCAGGATGGATTTGGAGCACGGGCTGCTTTATCTGCTGGCCTAGGAGGTGTGGAGAAAAATGAGCGTAAACAGCGTAACCAACGGATATTCGACCACCGCGACCAACTCCCCTGCGACCGAGGCGGTTCGCGATGTCAACAACGACCTGGGGAAGGACGCCTTCCTCAAGATACTGATAACACAGCTGAGCAACCAGGATCCCTTGGATCCCTTGAAGGACAAGGACTTCATAGCTCAGATGGCCCAGTTCAGCACGCTGGAGCAGATGACCAACATGAACAAGAGCATCGAGCAGATGGCGGCGCTGAACAAGGCATCCGCGGTCAGCTACATCGGGCGCATCATAGAGTACATGGACGACGACGGTCTGCCCGCCTACTCGCAGGTCGGGTTCGTGCGCTTCGAGAACGGCAAGGTGATACTCAACACCGCCGACGGCGATGTCCCGCTCGAGAAGGTGATATCGGTAGCGTGACAACCGTCGCGCATACCGTGCGAACAACAGGCCCCAAGGACGGAAGGCCCTTATCTGATCGGAGCAACGGAGTGCACCGTCTTTTTCCATACAGCAAGGAGGAGTTACCATGCTTCGATCTTTAATGTCGGGCGTGTCGGGCGCCAGGGGGCATCAGACCTTCCTGGACGTCGTCGCTAACAATATAGCGAACGTCAACACAGTGGGCTTCAAGAAGTCCAACATCACCTTCCAGGACCTGCTCTACCAGACCCACAGGGGCGCCATGCCCCCGGCGGAGGGCAGGGGCGGGGTGAACTCGATCCAGGTCGGCCTCGGGGTCCGCGTCGCGGCCATCGAGACGATCCACACCCAGGGGAACATCAACTTCACCGGAGGCAACACGGACGTAGCCATCCAGGGCGAGGGCTACTTCGTCGTCATGGACGGCAACAGCAGGCTCTTCACCAGGGGGGGCAACTTCACCGTGGACTCGGAGAACAAGATTGTCCAGTCGGGGACCGGGTACAGGGTCCAGGGCTACCAGATGGTGCCGGACCCCAACGACCCGACAAAGTTCAACAGGAGTTCCACCCTTACGGACGTAACCATCCCGATCGGCTCCAAGATGGAGGCGCGCGCCACCCAGACCGTGGGCTTCAGGTGCAACCTCGACAGCAGATCGGCTGTCGTCGAACCCGCAGACTGGGACCCGGCCACGTGGGACCCGTACGCCGACCCGCCCATGGACCCGCCGCCTGCCGCCAGCTCCCACAGGTCGCAGATAGAGATCTACGACTCCTTGGGCAACCCGCACGAACTGATCGTGCAGTGGGTTCACACAGGAGACCCGGCGGACAACGAGTGGAGCTGGGTAGCATATCTGACTGACGGAAACCCGCCGTTTATCGATAGAGGAGTACTTAACTTCGGCCCCGACGGCAAACCCGTGGCGGGAGCAGTCACTCAGCCGCAGGTTACGATCGACTTCACCGCCCTCGGCGCGGCCTCGTCCGACATAGTCCTCGACTTCGCCGGAGAGTCATTCGAGAAACCTCCAATCGAGGGCGTTACTCAGTACGGCTCCCCCTTCACCACCAAGGGCTACTACCAGGACGGCTGCTCGATGGGCGTGATGGACAGCTTCGCCGTCTCGGCCGACGGCACAGTGATGGCCACCTACGACAATGGCCAGAACGTCCCGATGTTCAGGCTGGCGCTGGCCACCTTCGTCAACGCCTCCGGCCTCACCAAGGTGGGTGACACTGTCTTCAGGGAGAGCAGCAACTCCGGCCTCGCCAGAATAGGCGTTCCCATGGAGGACGGAGCGGGCGCGCTTATTGGCGGTGCGCTGGAGATGTCCAACATCGACCTGACGGAGGAGTTCACCAGGCTCATCCTGGCCCAGAGGGGCTTCCAGGCCAACGCCAGGGTGATAAACACCAGCGACCAGGTGCTGGAGGAGCAGATAAACATAAAGAGATAGCCCAGATAAGCGCCAGGGGCGATCGGTGAGATGACACGCCCCGGGCGAGCAAGGACTTAAGAACGGACGAAAAATCGCCGAAACCAACATGTACAAAACGCCCTCCACGGACGGCCGGGCACCCAACTCAAAGCAAGGGATTGCTACATACACTAGAAAAGCAAGGAGGAATGCGCTATGCTGCGATCCCTTATGTCAGGCGTCTCGGGCGTCAGAGGGCACCAGACCTCGCTTGACGTCGTCGGCAACAACATCGCCAACGTCAACACCGCGGGGTATAAAAGATCCACCATCACCTTTCAGGACCTTCTGTATCAGAACACCAGCAACACGATGGCCCCCGGAGATCAGAGGGGCGGAGTCAACGCCAAGCAGATAGGACTGGGGATGCAGGTCTCGGCCATAGAGGTGCTGCACACCCAGGGCACTACGGAGTTCACCGGCAACAGAACCGATTTCGCCATCGAGGGCGACGGCTACTTCGTCATCAAGGACGGCGACGGCAACCTGTTCACAAGAGCGGGCAACTTCGTGCTGGACGCCGAGAGCGACCTCGTCCAGGCAGGCACCGGCTACAGGCTGCAGGGCTACCAGATAGTGCGTGACCCGATCGACCCGCTGCAGTTCAACCAGGGCTCCACCCTGACGGACATCAACATCCCCACCGGGCAGAAGATGGAGGCCAGGGCCACCACGGTGGTCGGCTACCGGTGCAACCTGGACAGCCGCGCCGCCACCTACCTTCCGATGGGCCTCACCTGGAACAACTTCTCCACGGTCGCCACGCTGAACAACCAGAGGTACGACGTCACGATGCAGGAGGGCACGACAGCCGACTCCTTCATGACCCTGACAGTTGGCGGCCAGGACCTGGTGATGAGGCTGACCGGCGTGGACGCCGGCACCGGCAGGCCGATGCTCGTCTGCGACGGCTTCTTCGATGACGGAGCCACCGTCTACTCGGTCGAGTTCGACCCGGCCACCTGCGTCCTCTCGCTCAAGAGCATCGACCCCAGCAACCCGGAGGAATGGTCGCTGAACCTCGAGGACCACATGGACTACCAGCAGTTTACGATAGTGGACGGCACCACTCGCTACTCCTATCTCGCCGAGTTCACCGACATAGCCGCGGACGGGAGCAGGAGCCTGCGCCTTTGGGGGAAGGACGAAAGTGGCGAGATGGCGGTGTTCGAGTACACGGTCAGGATGAACGATGACGGCTCGTTCGACATACCCGACGGAGCGATCGACGGGGTCACTCGGCTCGGCGGCTTCGCCGGCGGCGCCTACGTCACGATAAGCAACGCCACCGGCGGAAGAGGGATCGAGCTGACCAGCAGCGTCGAGATAGTCGACTCTTCTGGAATAACTGGCCTCGTCGGAGTGAGGCCGACCATACTTAGAAATATCGAGATTGACGGCAAGGAATACGATGTAACGATTACGGAGGGAAACCCTGGCAGCGGCTATGTCACGATGCGCTTTGTCGACCGAGGCGATCCGAACAACACGGGGACTTTACAGCTTAACTACAATGGAGCAACTGATGGAGTTATCCATCTGACTGAGAGTGGAACGGTTACTCTTGATGGCAAGGCCTATGAAATCACTCCTAACTCGGCTGTTCTAGATACTGCTACTTCCCAAGGGAGTGTAACCTTAAGGGACGTACTTACGAGTACCGATCTTCCGCCATTGCAATTCCAAATCGGGTTTTGGCATGATCCCCTCGCGGATGCTAACTCTCCACTAGGGAACGGATTTGGAACTAATTTATTCGGGGAGTTTGATTCGCGCGGGGCGGGGGACTACAGGTTTACCGTATTGGGTGGGGCTGCTAATGATCCGAGGTTTGTGGAGATAGAAACCAATAATTTCCGCCAGTACGTTAGAAACGTGCCTGCAGATACGACCGTGACGGTTGGGGGCAATCCATATGATGTGAGCCTTACCCCGGGTTCTACTTCCGATAATGTTATGACACTGACGTTCACTAGAGGCGGTGTGTCGAGTACTGTTGACTTCGGAATGGCCGGCGTGGTCGGGAATCGTGTGGTATTGGAAGCGACTGCGCCTATTACCCTTCCTGGGGCAGGAGGCCCGACCTTTAATCCGACGGTGTCGCCGTCACATATAGTCTACGATCCTGCCACCGGCGTGATTAACTTCGATAATGGAACGGACAGCTTTACCTACGACCTCGGGAACTACGGCAATTTTCATGTTTTTCCCGATAATAGCACCCCTGCAAATCACTATGCAGTGGACTTCGTCGAGGCAGGCAGCGGGGCATTCACGATGAGGGTATGGGATGCCTCGGGTACGGCGACCGGAGCCCCGAACAGCTTCAACATCCCCGTCACCCGGGACGGCAACATGCAGGCCCTGTCGACGATCAACCAGCGCATCGCCAACGTCCACAACACGAAGATCGACGTCTACGACTCGCTCGGGAACAACTACACTCTGGAGGTCTCCTGGGAGAAGCAGGACAATGGAATCTGGCGTTGGCGGGCGTGGATGCCGGACAGCGAGATCTCGCTGAGTAACAACACGGGGCTCATCCGCTTCGGGCCTGACGGCAAGATCGACACCACGGACACGGGCATGTACAACGCCAGGCCGATCATCAACGTCCAGTTCGACGAGGTGGGCGCGATGGAGTCGGAGATCAGGCTAGACTTCTCCGGCGAGAGCTTCCAGAAGGAGCTGCTCGACGGAGTGACCCAGTACGGCTCCGAGTTCACCACCAAGGGCTACTACCAGGACGGCTACACGATGGGAGTGCTGACGGACTTCGCGGTTGCGCAGGACGGCACGGTGAACGGCATCTACAGCAACGGCCAGAACATACCGCTGTACAGGGTGGCCCTGGCGCTGTTCGCCAACCCTGCGGGCCTGGTCAAGATAGGCGACACGGCCTTCAGGGACAGCAACAACTCCGGCGTACCGCAGATCGGATCTCCGCTTGAGGACGGCGCGGGTGCCATCATCGGCTCGTCGCTGGAGATGTCCAACGTCGATCTAACGGAGGAGTTCACCAAACTGATCACCTCCCAGAGGGGCTTCCAGGCCAACGCCAGGATGATCACGACCAGCGACCAGGTGCTGGAAGAGCTGATCAACATCAAGCGCTAGGGCAGGGGTGAATAGGATATGATCTTGGTGAGGCGGATCAACGGCGAGAGGTTCACGATCAACGCCGATCTCATAGAGACGGTGGAGTCGACCCCCGACACGGTGATCCGCCTCGTCAACGGTCATCGCTACGTCGTGGCCGAGCCTATGGACGAAATCGTGGATTTAGTGGTAAAGTACAGGAAGAAGGTTTTTTTCTCCTTCATCTCCGGAGAAGCCCTCGCCGTGAGGGCGGAAGAGGAGGAGGAGTAAAAGAGTCGTTGACTCGCGCCGGACGGCGTCTCACTTTCGAGGGGCGGGATTTGTTTGGATCTTTCCACTGTCGTCGGTCTTTTAATCTGCTATATCCTGGTGTTCGGAGCGCTGGTGGTCGGAGGGCAGCCGATGGCCTTCGTCGATTTTCCGTCGATACTGATCGTCGGGGGAGGCACTATAGGGGCGCTTATCACCTCCTATCCGTTCGACAGGATGAAGGGCCTCCCGAGGGTCATGAAGATGGCGTTCGTCGGCGATCCTCCGGATACGGTGGAGCTGGTCCAGACGATCGTGAGCTTCGCGGAGAAGGCCCGCCGCGAGGGATTGCTGGCGCTTGAGGCGGACGCTTCCGAGCTTGAAAACGAGTTTTTGAAGAAGTCGATCCAGCTGGTTGTCGACGGTACGGACCCGGAGCTGGTGAAGGGGATACTGGACACGGAGATTGGCATCCTCGAGTCGCGCCACTCGGACAACAAGACCCTGCTGGACTCGATGGCGGAGCTTGCGCCGGCGTTCGGGATGCTCGGCACTCTGATAGGGCTGATCCAGATGCTGGGAAACCTCACCGACCCGGACGCGCTCGGGCCGGGCATGGCGGTGGCGCTGGTGACGACCTTCTACGGGTCGTTCGTGGCGAACGCATTCGCCATACCGCTGGCCAAGAAGCTGGCCTCTCGCTCCGCGCAGGAGGTCCTGTCGATGGAGCTGATGGTGGAAGGGGTCCTGTCGATCCAGGCGGGCGAGAACCCTCGAATTGTCGAGGAGAAGCTCAAGGTCTTCCTGTCACCCGCACTGCGGAGGACTCTAGAGGAAAAGGTGAAAGCGGCGAAGGAAGGAGTGGCATAGCATGGCGCGGAAGAAGAAGGAAGAGTCACAGCCCGGCGCCCCTCTGTGGCTGCTCACCTACGGTGACATGGTCACGCTGGTGCTGACCTTCTTCGTGCTTCTGTACTCGATGTCGTCCATAGACGTACAGAAGTTCGAGCTGATGATCCTCTCATTCCAGGGCGCTATGGGATTCCTGCCCGGGGGAAAGACAGTGCAGCAGGATTCGTCAGTGTTCGGAGGGCAGACGTCTCAGAGCGCAGGCGAGTCGCCCAAGACCAGCACGGAGATGCAGCAGGTCGCCAGGAATCTGCGCAACTACCTGCGAGCCGAGGGCCTTGAGAAGGAGATCGAGGTCCGGGTCGACCAGAGGGGGGTCACCGTCTCGCTGTCCGACCAGTTCCTGTTCGACTCCGGGCGCGCAGACCTGAAGCCCGAGGGTATGAGGGTCATGTACAAGATCGCCGAGTTCGTCAAGGACGTGATACCGGCCGTAGCCGTGGAGGGGCACACCGACTCGGTACCTCTCCTGGGCGGAATATACCGCGACAACTGGGGGCTGTCGGCCGCGCGCGCTGCCGCGGTGGTCTCCTATCTAGATAGTCGAGCAGGGTTCGATCCGCAGAAGCTTCAGGCTGTGGGCTACGGCCCAAGCAGGCCCCTGGTCCCGAATGACACGCCGGAGCACCAGGCCCTTAACCGCAGAGTGGACATAGTGTTTCTGTCGAAGTATCCGAAACAGTAGGGGGAGAAGAAGATGAAGCGGATGATGATCCTGTCTCTTGTAGGGGTATTGCTGTTTTCCTTGGGTTTCGGCGGCGGCATGATGGCCGGAAGGCTCTGGCTGACGCCCGAGGGCTCGACTCCGTCCAACGTGGAGGAGCCAGGCCCGGTCTTCTTCGTTGGCGACTTCATCGCGAACCTGACGGGGACGGGAAATCACGTGGCCAACTTCAAACTGTCGCTTGAGACCAGCGGGCCCAAGGCGTTCGAGATGGTGGCGTCGGCGAGCTGGGTGGCGCGCATTCGCAACGAGGTCGTCCTGCTGGTGAAGGACAGGGTCTTCGACGAGCTGACGACCGCCGAGGGGATCATGAAACTGGCCGAGGATATCAAGAGAACCGCGAACTCCATGATGCCGACGATAAAAGGCAAGGCGCCCGTGGTGCGGGTCCTGTTCGAGGGTTTCATCCTGCAGTAGCGCGAACCTCGGCATATAAGCGTAGGGAGAGGGGGGAGAGACCGTGACTCCAACAGTTATGTCGCAGAGCGAGATAGACTCTCTGCTGGCGGCGATGTCCACTGGAGAGGTGGATGTCGACTCGATCGCCAAGGAATCCGATGAGAAGAACATAAAAAGCTATGACTTCCGCAGGCCGGACAAGTTCAGCAAGGACCAGCTGAGGGCGATCCAGATGATCCACGAGTCCTTCGCCAGGCAGATGACCACGGCGATGTCGACGATGGTGCGCTCGATGGTCTCGGCCGAGATAGCGACCGTCGACCAGCTCGCCTACGACGAGTTCCTGCGGTCTCTCATGCAGCCCACGGTGATCGGCATACTGGAGATGTACCCGTTCAGCGGAAACGCTCTCATCGAGATAAAGCCCAACCTTGTCTTCGCCATCATCGACAGGATGCTCGGCGGACGGGGCGAGTTCACCGGCAAGGTGAGGGAGCTGACCGATATAGAGAGGACCGTGGTGGAGCGGATGATCATGAGGATGCTCGAGCTTCTCGAAGAGGCTTGGAGCACCGTCGTGGACGTGCGCTTCAGGTACGAGAACCTGGAGAGCAACCCGTTCTTCGTACAGATATGCCCGGGAACGGACATGGTGCTGCTGGTGATCCTGAAGCTGAAGGTCGGCGACGTCGAGGGTATGGTGAGCATCTGCATCCCCTACTTCCTGATGGAGCCGATAATGGACAAGCTAAGCTCGCAGCAGTGGTTCGCCTCGACGGGACGCAAGATGGACGAGAGCACGGGCGAGTACATAAGGAAACATCTTGACAAGGTGCGTGTGCCGCTTGCGCTCGAGCTGGGGCACACGATTCTGAGCGTCGCCGACGTGATACAGCTCTCCGTGGGCGATGTGATAAAACTGGACGAGGGGTTGGACGACCCCCTGGAAGTCCGGGTCGGCAACATGGTGAAGTTCAAGGCCGTGCCGGGTACGGCGAACGGCAACTTTGCGGCGGAGATAACCGAGATAGTACGTGCCGAGGACGAGGCCGAACCGGAGGAGATCCCCCGCGAGGAAGGAGGCGCAGGCGATGATTGACGAGCTTCTTAGCCAGAGCGAGATAAACGCCCTTCTGTCGGGCGGCGGTTTGTCGGAAGATGGAGGGGCGGCCGCCGACGGCGACTCCGGAGGGCTCTCCCCCGAGCAGAGGAGCGTCCTCGACGATATAGCGAACATATTCTCCTCCTCGGTCGCCAGCGTCTTCGGGATGCTGGCCGGCAAGGAGGTAACGGCGGACATCAAGCAGTCAGAGGCCCTCTCCCAGGAGGAGTTTGTGGCGGCCTCCGAGGAGACGCCCTTCGCATTCCGCGTCCAGGCGGGCGGCCTTGATGATGCACCGATCACGGTGCTCTCGACGCAGAAGTGCGCCCTCACCCTGGCCGATTTGATGATGGGCGGCGAGGGGACCGAGCTTCCGGACGAAGCGGGGGAGCTCTACCTCAACGCAGCGCAGGAGGGCTTGAGCCAGGTCGTCGGAGCGGCCTTCACGAGCATGAGCAGCCTTCTGGCGGGCAAGAGGCTGATGCCGGAGAATGTCTCTTCCACCCTGGAGGAGGGAGATGACTGGCTTCCGTTCCCGTCGAACGACGCGGCGGACATGATATGGCGGGTGGCGGTGACCCTTGAGATCGAGGGCCTGGGTGGCTTCCCGCTCGATATTCTTTTTCCGCTGGATACGGCGAAGAGCGTGGCGGACGAGGTACACGCCGCAGTGGCCGAAAAGCCCGCGGCAGAGCCGCATGCGCCGCAGGCGGCACCCCCGCGGCCGGCCACCGCTCAGCCACAGGCGGCACCGCCGCCCCAGCAGGTACAGTTCGACCCGGGAATGGCAGGCACCGCTCCGTCTTTCGGAAATGTGTACGACCAGTCCTCGGTAGACGTGAGGCCCGCTGAGTTCGTGCCCTTGATGCAAAGGGGCGTCATCGGACTCGGAGGAAGGATCGAACTGGTAGCCGATATCCCCGTAAGGGTTACTGTAGAGTTGGGAAGAACAAGGAAAAATATCGCGGATATATTGAGCATGACTCCCGGTTCCGTGATAGAATTGGACAAGATGGCGGGCGAGCCGGTCGATGTTCTTGTCAACAGCAAGCTGATAGCCAAAGGCGAAGTGGTGGTTATCGACGAGAATTTCGGCGTCCGTATCACGGAGATTGTGACATCCGCCGGTCGAGTCCATTCACCGCAGCAGTGAATTGGCCAACGGACTTTACAGTTATAACCGAGAGAGGGATGTGGAAGTATGGGCAAAACAGTTTTGATAGTTGATGATGCCGCTTTCATGAGGATGATGCTTAAGGACATTCTGTCGAAAAACGACTTCGAGGTGGTGGGCGAGGCGGAGAACGGAAAGGTCGCCGTGGCCGCCTACCAGAAGTTGCAGCCCGATATCGTGACGATGGATATCACCATGCCCGAGATGAACGGCATCGATGCGGTAAAGGAGATAAAGGCCCTGGACGCGGGGGCGAAGGTGGTCATGGTAAGCGCCATGGGTCAGCAGCCGATGGTCATCGAGGCCATACAGGCCGGGGCCGTGGACTTCATCGTCAAGCCGTTCCAGCCCGACAGGGTCGTCGAGGCTCTGAACAAGGCGCTCGGTTAGGAGCGCGGGATATTTCATGGTCTTTCGGGGCGCTGCGGGGCTGCTTCTGGCGCTTCCCGCCGCGGCCTCCGCTTCATCTGCGGACACACCCTCTCTGACGAGTTATCTACTGAAAGTAGGCCTCAGCCTGGCTCTTCTAGCAGCCGCCGGGTACGCTCTTGTCCGTCTTTCGGGGAAGCGAGTACCTCTTCAGGCGAAAGGCGTGCTTGTGTTGTTGGCATCCTTGTCGCTCGGCAGGGATGTTATTTTTATCGTCAGGTGCGGCCCCGATGTGATCGCCATACTCTCCGGCAAGAGCGGCGGTCGCGCGATAGGCAGGTGGCGATATGATGAGTGGATTGCCGGTGTTGAAGAGGTTGACGGCGATTAGGCGACCTTCGCTTGTGCTGGTGTCCGCGGCCGTCCTCATGGGGTCGGTGGCGGCGTTCGCCGAGGAGGGGGCGGGATTCATCCCGATACCGCTGCTGCAATTCGGGCTCGGCGTGGCCGAATCGCCGCGCGACGTGGCGACCACGCTGCAGATACTCGCGCTGCTGACGGTGCTCAGCGTGGCGCCGGGCATCCTGCTGATGATGACCTGTTTCACGCGTCTCCTGATAGTCCTCGGCTTCGTCCAGAGGGCGATCGGTCTGCAGCAGACCCCTCCGGCCCAGGTCATATCCAGTTTGGCTCTCTTTTTGACGCTGTTCATCATGGCCCCTACCTGGGGCAAGGTCTACGACGAGGCCCTGTCGCCCTACCTGGCCGGCTCCATCAGCTCCGCCCAAGCGTGGGAGGGGACTATAAAGCCCGTGAGGGACTTCATGTTCAAGTTCACCCGCCAGGAGGAGCTCTCCCTGATGATCACGATGTCGAAGATGGAGCAGCCGCATAATACGGATGACGTGCCCACGAGGATCCTGATTCCCGCTTTCGTGCTCAGCGAGCTGAAGACCGCCTTCCAGATGGGGGTGGTCATCTTCATACCCTTCATCATCGTCGATATGATCGTGGCCAGCGTGCTGCTTGCGATGGGCATGATGATGCTGCCGCCCATGATGATATCGTTGCCATTCAAGATCCTTCTCTTCGTCATGGCGGACGGGTGGAACCTGGTGGTGACCAGCCTGCTGAGGAGCTTCTCATAGAGAGGAGGCGTTTTGCTTGTTCCCGGTCAACATGAACGATGTGCTGAGCTCGGCGATATGGCTCGCATTGACATCCGCGCTGCCCATCCTCCTGGTTGCGATGCTGGTGGGTTTGACCATCGGCATTCTGCAGACCGCCACGTCCATACAGGAGCAGACCCTGATATTCATCCCCAAGATAGTCGCGGTCCTGACCGCCCTGTTTGCCTTTGGACCCTGGATGTTTCAGCGGGTGGGGGACTTCGCTTCTCTCCTGTTCGGTCAGCTCGACCGATTCATAAAATGACAGCCGATCAGACGGCATTCGTCTCCCTGCTCGTCTTCTATCTGCTGACGGGCATTCGTTTCACCGGCATGATGTTCACCGCGCCGATCTTCTTCGCCTCGGCCTCGCCAATCCAGCTCCGCTTCTGGACCGCGTTCATCCTCACTCTCATAGCCGCCGGCGCGATGCGCGCCGACGTGCCGCTGGTCCTGTTCGAGGACTGGACGTCGATAGTCGTCCTCGCGATAAGGGAGCTCCTCATCGGCGCTCTCACAGGCTTCCTGGCGGCGCTGCCTCTGTACGTGCTCCAGATATCAGGAGAGCTGATAGGCATCAGCATGGGGCTTTCGATGCTGAGCGTCATGGACCCTCTCAGCCAGGTACAGGTCTCGATAATCGGGCAGCTGCAGTTCCTCGTCGGGATGTGGTTCTACTTCAAGTGGAACGGACATCTGCTGATGACTCAGGCCATCGTGGAGAGCCTGACACTGGTCCCTCCGGGGAAGCTCGCGCTGGCCGCCGCCTGGGACATGGGGCTGGGCGCTTGGCTGGAGCAGGCCTTCGTGCTCAGCCTTCGGTTCGTGCTGCCCTTCTACGGGGCGATACTCCTGGCGGATACTGGCCTGGGCTTCCTGGCCAGGACCGTCCCCCAGATGAACATCTTCGTCCTCGGGCTTCCCCTCAAGATCACCCTCGGCTTCTTCGTGCTGATGGTGGTGCTCCCCGAAACGGTAGACCTGATGACCGACAACATCGAGCGTTTCATCGAGTTCGCGCTAATGGGGATCACCGCGTGGCGATGAGGTTCGACCTCCAGTTTTTCGCACAGGAGCGCACCGAGCCTGCCACTCCCAGGAAACGAAGGAAGGAGCGGGAGCAGGGTCGGGTCGCCAAGAGTCAGGACCTCGGCGCAGCCGTCGTCATACTTACAGGGCTCTTCTCCCTCCTTGTCTTCGGCCGCTTCATGCACAGTTACATGAGATCGCTGCTGATCGACCTGGTGGCCTTCATGGGAGGGGAGACGATCCGCGAGGCGGGCTGGCTCCGCGTGCTCTCCCGCGAGGTTCTGCCGGCTATTCTGCTGCCGTGGCTTCCCCTCGGGTTGACGACGGCCATAGGAGCACTCCTGGTTACCACGGCCCAGGTCGGAATAGAGATCACCCCCAAGCCCCTTATACCCAACATGGGTCGCTTCAACCCGGTATCCGGTCTGAAAAAAGTATTGTCCCTCCGCTCCGTGATGGAGCTGCTCAAGGGGCTCCTGAAGGCGAGCTTGTTCGCTCTTGTGATCTACTTCGCCATGAAAAAGGACATGCCGGAGCTAGTGGCTGCCATCCGTATGCCGTTGCCGGACGGCGTCGCCCTCCTATTCTCGAAGCTTCTGGGGCTCTGCTTCCGCCTCGCGTTTCTTCTGCTTGTGATAGCTCTCTTCGACTACGCCTACCAGAAGTGGGAGTTCGAGAAGTCGATCAAGATGAGCAAGCAGGAGCTGAAAGAGGAGTACAAGCAGATGGAGGGAGACCCCCAGATAAAGAGCAAGATCCGCCAGAAGCAGAGGGAGCTGGCGCGGAGCAGGATGATGTCCTCCGTGCCGAAGGCGGACGTGGTTATAACCAACCCCACCCGACTGGCGGTGGCCCTGGAGTACGACCGGGAGATCATGGAGGCGCCGGTGATCGTGGCCAAGGGCAGCGGTTTCGTAGCCGACAAGATTCGCGCCCTTGCGGAGGAGCACGGAGTCCCCATAGTGGAGAACAGGCCGCTCGCCTGGTCTCTGTTCGAGTCGCTCGAGGTCGGCGACGAGATCCCGGAGCATCTGTACAGGGCGGTTGCCGAGGTGCTGGCCTTCATCTACAAGCTGAAGGGCGGGGGGAGAAAAAAGCCGGCCGTTCCGGTGTCCGGAACGCGGGCCGACGGCGCCCCCGAATCGGGGCTTTTCATGTAGAATAGGACGGTAGGCAGGCAAGGGAAGGATGGGAAAAGTGCAGGAATCCACCGCAGGAATGTCTCCTTTTAAGAAAATGCTCCACTATTCGGACATAGGGATGGCCTCGCTGGTCATTCTCATCGTCGTGATGATGGTCATTCCCCTGCCGACGTGGCTGCTGGACATCCTTCTGTCCGCGAACATCACCATCGGCGTAGTTGTGCTGCTGGCGACCTTCTACGCGCAACGGGCGCTCGACCTTGCGGCCTTTCCAACCCTTCTGCTGATTGTCACCCTCTACCGGCTGGCTCTGAACGTGTCCACCACAAGGCTGATCCTGCTACAGGCGGACGCGGGCGAGGTGGTCAGCGCGTTCGGCAACTTCGTCGTCGGTGGTAACTATGTTGTGGGCGCGGTGGTCTTCCTGATACTCGTCATCATCCAGTTCGTGGTGATAACCAAGGGCGCGGAGCGAGTGGCGGAGGTCGCGGCGCGCTTCACGCTGGACGCGATGCCCGGAAAGCAGATGGCGATCGACGCGGACCTGAACGCCGGTCTGATAGACGAGGCGGGGGCTAAGGAGCGTCGCCTAGACATCCAGAGGGAGGCGGACTTCTACGGAGCGATGGACGGCGCCTCCAAGTTCGTCAAGGGCGACGCGATCGCGGGCCTCATCATCACCGTGATAAACATCGTCGGGGGACTCGCCATCGGCGTGCTTCAGAGGGGGATGCCTCTTGAGACGGCTCTGACGACGTACAGCCTTCTGACGGTCGGGGATGGATTGGTGTCGCAGGTGCCGGCGCTGCTTTTCTCTACCGCGACGGGAGTCATCGTGACTCGCGCGGCGGGGCAGGCGGACCTCGGCAAGGAGATCTTCTCATCCCTGACGGCCTATCCCAGGCCCCTTTTCATCGGATCCGCTCTGCTCTTTGCCCTGGCGGCGGTGCCCGGTCTGCCGAAGATTCCCTTCCTGGTCCTAGGGGCGTTCCTGTGCCTGATGGGGTACTGGGTCTACCGAGAGGGGAAGATACAGGAGGAGGAGGGGGCGAGAAGGGATCCGGGAAGGGGCGCTCCCGGCGTTCCGGTCGGGGAGCCGGAGAGGCCCGCTCCTGCATCGCCCGAGGACGTGATGCGCCTGCTGACGGTCGATCCGATGGAGGCGGAGATCGGATACGCGCTGATTCCGCTGGTCGACCCGGCCCAGGGAGGGGACATGCTCGACAGGATCGGGACCATCAGAAAACAGATGGCTATGGATCTCGGCATCGTGGTGCCCCCGATTCGCATCCGCGACAACATCCAGATCAAGCCGACTGAGTACATTCTCCGCGTGAGGGGCGCGGAGACGGGGCGGGGGGAGCTGCTTCCCGACCACTACCTGGCGATGAACACGGGAGGGGCGGAGGAGGAGCTGGTCGGCATTCCGACCGTCGAGCCCGCATTCGGGCTTCCGGCCGTCTGGATTCCGCCCGAGATGCGAGACAAGGCGGAGTCGCTCGGCTACACCGTCGTGGATGCTCCGTCGGTGCTGGCCACTCACCTGTCGGAGACGATAAAGAGATATGGCGCGGATCTGCTCACCCGCCAGGAAATCCAAAAACTGGCCGATATGGTGAAGGAGGCCGCGCCGGCGGTCGTCGACGAGATGATGGCCTCTCTGTCCCTAGGGGAGATCCAGAAGGTGCTCCAGAACCTGGTAAGGGAGCAGATACCCGTGCGCGACCTTGTGACCATCTTCGAGGCGCTGGCGGACTACGGGAAGATCTCCCGCAGCGTGGACTTCCTCACGGAGAGAGTGCGCGAGTCGCTTGCGCGGCTGATCACGCTGAAGATCCAGGACGAGGACGGTGTCGTCACCGTGGCGACCCTGTCCCCGAACTGGGAGGCCAAGGTGATGGAGGCGGTTGAGGGGGATCTTATGCGGGGCTGGCAGTTCAACATGGATCCGCGAGAGGTGCAGAGCATGCTCGCCTCGGTCTCCAAGGCGGTGGAGGAGATGTCGATGCAGGGCCACACGCCGGTGCTTCTGGTGCACCCGGATGTGCGCCTTATAGTTCGCCGTCTTATGGAAGGGTCGTTGCCAACATTGTTCGTTATATCCTATAATGAAATATCACAGGGCGTGCAGCTAAAATCGATTGGGATGGTGGAGTAAATGCCGGTGCGAGTTCGATCCCAGATAACCTTCGAGGCAAACGATGAGGCGGAGGCCTTCAGGACCGCCAGGGACCGTCTTGGCTCGGAGGCGGCGATCCTGTCCCAGCGGCCGGTCAAAAAGGGCGGCTTCCTGGGCTTCTTCCGCAGGACGGTGCTTCATGTCACGGCCGGGATTCTCGAGACGGACGACAGGCGCGAGGAGACGGACGGGGAGAAGAAGGAGCGACTCGCGGCTTTTCAGAAGCTGCTGGAGTTCAAACAGGCTATGGCCGCGTCCGAGTCGAAGACCTCCGCGGGTGACGAGCTGCTGTCTAAGCGCGACGCGCCGGCCTCGGCGGGGGTCTATTCCCCTGTGGCGAGGCGGCATTCGGAGCCTGTTCAAAAGGCGATCGTCGGAGATGCAGATGACAGGGCCGAGCTCTCGTCCGCCGGTCGGGATCTTGCCATGGACAAAAATTCCGCGGCCGAGCAGGAGTACAGGACAAGGCTGGAGCGCGAGGTCAGCGAGCTATCCGAACGGCTTGACAGGGTGCTTAAAAGGCTGGAGATAGATGAGAAGCCCCCCTCCGGCCTGCCCGTGGCGCCGCGCACTGCCGCTGCAAGCGGCCCCGGACATCTCGGCGTGGAGGAGGCAGCAGCTCGGATGAGGGCGCACGAGGTGAGCGAGGTCCATACTCGGAGCCTGGCCCAGGAGTACCAGATCCAGAGTCCGGGCGTTCCCTTCAAGAAGTGGCTGTCGGACAGGATTCCTGTCGCGTCCGATGACAACTGGGAGGCCCTTGGAGGCGGCAGGGTCATGCTTATCGGCCCGACAGGCGTCGGAAAGACCACCACCATAGCCAAGCTCGCCGCGATCCACTCGCTTTTTGAAAAGAGAAACGTGGTCTTCCTGACTGCGGACACCTATAGGATCGCCGCCCCGGAGCAGCTTCGAACGTACGCCAAGATCCTGTGCGTGCCGATGGAAGTGATCTACGATGCGGTCGAGGTCCCGGGCATCCTGGAGCGATACGAGGACGCGGATCTGCTCCTCCTCGACACGGCGGGTCGCTCTCACAAGGACGGGCGCAGGATGGACGAGCTGAAGGTCCTGTACGAGCATTTCCGGCCGGATGCGGTTCATCTCGTGCTCTCCGCCAACATGAAGTATCGCGATATGCTCGACGTCATCCAGAGGATGGGCGTCGTTCCGATCGAGCACGTGCTGTTCACGAAGCTCGACGAGACGTCCACGTTCGGGGCGCTTCTGAACATCATGATGGACTTCGACAGGACGGCCTCCTTCTTCACCACAGGACAGAACGTGCCGAACGACATCGAGATCGCAAGCGGCGCGAAACTCGTCGAACTTCTTCTTGAGAAAAAGGGAGAAGCGGGTCGTGCATGAGATGACGACGGTGCCCCTTGACCAGGCCGGCGAGCTCAGAAGGATAACCGAAGAACGGCGCAGAGGGCTTAAGGGGCTTGCCGGGCTCAGGTCGATATCGGTGCTCAGCGGCAAGGGAGGCGTCGGGAAGAGCAATCTCGCGGTCAACCTGGCCGCGGCTTTCGCCCGCAGTGGCAGAAAGGTCGTCCTGCTGGACGCGGACCTGGGCATGGCGAACGTGGATCTTCTGTGCGGTGTCTCGTCGAGTTACAACCTTGCGCATCTTGTGAGGGGCCAGAGGAGCGTGGAGGAGGTGCTGCTGCCCCTCGAGAACGGGGTTTTGCTTCTTCCCGGAGGGGCGGGCGTGCAGGAGCTCGCGGAGCTGGACGAAGTTGAACAGTCTCTGCTCATCGACAAGCTCGCGGACTTGGAGAAGTACGCCGATGTACTGCTTATCGACGCAGGTGCGGGAATTCACAGGAACACCCTGTCCTTCGGGAGGGCGTCGGATGTGGCGCTGTTGGTCACGACCCCGGAGCCGACCTCCATCAGGGATGTCTACGGAGTGTTGAAGACTCTGTCCATCAGCGCGGGCGGGAAGCTGGAGGTGACCCTGGTGGTCAACATGGCCTCCTCCCACTCGGAGGGAAGGGAGATCGCGGAGCGAATCCAGATGGCGGCCAACCAGTTCCTGAGCCTGCCGGTGGCGTTCGGCGGCGTGGTAGTCACGGATGAAAAAGTCCGCAAGGCCGTCCGTATGCGGGTCCCTTTTTCCCAGGCCTTCCCGGACTGCCAGGCCAGCAGGGACGTCGCAGCCATAGCCGCGCGCATGATGATGGACGAAGAGGAGGCGCCTCGGGAGGGGAGAGGGGCGAAAGCATTCTTTCTGAGGTTGGCGAGAAGCCTCGGGTTGGGGGGGTAGCGAGTGGAATCGGAAGCGTTTCTCTCGATGCTCTCCGGAGTTATCGGCAGTAAAGTGTCAATAGTGATCGATGCGGGTCTTTACAAGGGCGTGTATAATTCCAGGTTGGAGGATGTGAGTTCCGAGGCCATCGGGCTGGCGCACCCGATGCTTCGCGGTGCGCTGCTTCCCGTGCACAGGAGCGTGCACATCAAGATGAGCGTCGAGACCGGAGGAGCGCTCTTCGTGACCGAAGCGTCGATAGTCAGGGGCCAGACACAGGACACTGTGCCTATCCTGTGGGTCGCCCCCGTGGGAGAGGCCTCCAGGGTGCAGCGCAGGCAGTTTGTACGAGTTCCTTGCCTCTTGAGGACGGGGTTTTTTCGCTTGGACGGCGAGAACTACAGGCCGGAGATGCAGGAATGGTCCTTCTCCGTCGCGAAGGACATCAGCCTCGGCGGAATAGGGCTGTCCATCCCGCAGGACAAGGAGTATCTGTACGTGCAGGGGGGAAGATATCTCCTCGAGATCACGTTCCCGGACAGTCTCTTCTACCTGGTCGGAAACCTGGTGAAAAAGCTGCCGAGGGATGGTTTTCAAGAGATAGGATTGGCTTTCGAAGGATTGCCGGGCCTTATTGAAAAGACGATGAGGGCCTTTATCCGCCAACAGGAACTGGCGGAACGTCAACTTTAGAGAGCGATGTGAACAGACATGGCGAAACCAAAGATCAGAGTGCTTGTCGTCGACGATTCATCCTTTATGAGAAAGGTCATAAGCGATATACTGAGAAACGCCCCCGGCATCGAGGTCGCAGGCACGGCCCGGGACGGTGAGGACGCGCTTAGAAAGATAGAGGAGCTCTCTCCCGATGTGATCACCCTCGACGTCGAGATGCCCAAGAAGGACGGCATCGCTACCCTCGAGGAGATAATGTCGAACCGCCCGATTCCCGTGATAATGGTCAGCAGCCTGACCCAGGAGGGCGCGCAGGTCACGCTGAAGGCGCTGTCCATGGGGGCGATAGATTTTGTGGCCAAGCCGTCGGGGCACATCTCCCTCAACATGAAGGATGTGGCCGAGGACCTCGTCGCGAAGGTGCTGGCGGCTAGCACGGCACGCCTTCCGCCTCCCCGGAGAGCCGGAAAAGCCGCCGGACGGCGTCCGTACGAGGAGCCAGTCAGGCACCCTGTAAGGTCGTTCTCCTCTCGGTTCATCAAGGGGCGTCCGGAGATGGTCGCCATAGCCACCTCCACCGGCGGGCCAAGGGCGTTGCAGCAGGTCTTCTCTCGGCTTCCGGGAGACTTCCCCGTCCCGATTGTGATCGTGCAGCATATGCCGAAGGATTTCACCCTCTCCTTTGCAAAGAGGCTGGACTCCCTCTCGGAGCTGGACGTCGTGGAAGGGGCCGAGGGGATGGAGTTGCGTCCGGGACTGGCCGTTGTGGCGCCTGGAGGTTATCATATGATAGTACGGAGGAAGACTCAGGGCAGATTCTCGTGCGCGATCTCCGACGCGCCGCCGGTCCTGTCCGTGAAGCCCTCCGCGAATGTCCTCTTCAACAGCGTCGCCAACGAGGTAGGCGGCGGCACTGTAGGGGTTATCCTGACCGGTATGGGACGGGACGGCGCGGAAGGCGCGTCGGCTCTGAAGAACAAGGGCGCCAGGATAATCGCCGAGTCCCAGGAGACTTGCGTGGTCTATGGAATGCCGAAGGCGGCGGTGGAGATCGGCGTTGTCGACGAGCTGTTGCCGCTGTATTCGATTCCCGAGGCCATAATAAGAAGTGTAAGAGAAAGATAGATAACTAGACTTTACAAGGCTGGAGATGATCTGCCATGACGAATATGGATATGAGCCAATATCTGGGCGCCTTTCTCGATGAGGCAGGGGACAACCTCAAGCACCTCGACGATTTGGTGCTGTTGATCGAGAGGGACCCCGGAGATTCGGAGGCGATAGCCGAGATCTTCAGGTCTGCGCACACCCTCAAGGGTATGTCGGCCACGATGGGCTTCGACAGGATGGCCTCATTGACCCACGCCATGGAGGATATGCTGGAAAAGATCCGCCAGGGGGACAACGAGCTGACCCCCGGGACCATAGACCTGCTCTTTCGCTCGCTGGACACGCTGCAGGCGATGGTGGACGCCATCCGGAGCGAGGGGAACGACTCCTCGGTGGAGACGGACGACCTGGTGGCGACCATACGCACCGCCTCCATCTCTTTCGAGCCGGAAGAGGAGCCGGAGAAGGAGCTGGACTCCAGCCTCTCGGATCAGGAGAAAGAGTGGGTGGACGAGGCGGCTGCCAAGGGGCTCTCCGTCTTCGAGATCTTCGTCACTCTCTCTTCCGGGTGTCTGCTGAGGGCCGCCAGGGCGTACATGGTTGTCAACAGGCTTGACGAGACCGGCGACATAATAAAGACGGTCCCCCCGGTGGAAGCCCTGGAGAGAGAGGAGTTCGACTTCAGCTTCTTCGTCTACGTGTCGACCCACTATAAGGCGGAGGAGCTGGAGGATCTGGTCAATAGGGTCAGCGAGGTCGAATCCGTCACCGTAAGGGAACTCTCC